>NZ_JAKUFF010000003.1:0-200999 GCF_022663305.1 Bacillus cereus group sp. BfR-BA-01408
CTACTGGGTAGGAATAAGCGTAGTTGCTCTCTATGAGGGTAGAAGCACTGTCGAACTCCGACAGACGCAAGCCCCCACTTCAAACGACCCGTAAGGGTGTTAAGTGGCGGGGTGTTGACATATAATTGTGTAGGGAGAATATCTGTAACTATTTGTAAAAATAGGAGGCGGCTATAAAAATGAATGAAATTGCTACGTGGGATTTAGATCGATTGTATTCAAAGGGGGATATTCTAGTACCAATATTGGAGTTGAAAGAACAATATTTTGTAACAAAAGATATAGATATTCTTTCAAAACTTATACAAGCTATTGAAAAAGCAGAATACTATTTGTACTGTCGATCGGCTGAAGAAAGTGTTGCATTGGATAACACTAGATTGACTGTGAAAGTAAAGGAAGTAAAAAGTGAAGTGCAGCAAGTCATACAGCAAAGTGAGATGGAAATTACCGATAATACTAGGCTAGTAAAAGATGAACTAAATGCGTGGGAAAATATGTACATACAATTAAGGAATAGGATAGAAATAGAGCACAATAATAAGCAATTATCATTTGGACAAGCAAATCATGTTGCAATGAATAGTGATAATGAAAAGGAAAGACTAGAAGTATTCGAGTCATTAACATGTGCTTTACATAAGGAGAAAGAAATTTTTGCTACTGTATTAAATCAAATAGGAAGATTGCGTAATACGAAGGGTAATGAATTAGAAGATAGAGAGATTTTAGCAGGGTCTCTTCATGCGAATGGTATATCAGAAACTGTATTATTACAAATATGGAATGCGACAGAAGAAAATCTAGATAAATTAGTTAGTGCTTTAAATGTGTATAAGAAAGGCAAAGCTTCGATTACATGGCATGAACTTATGACAGTAAAGGAGAATAATGAGGTTATTATTCCTTTTTCAGTAGCAGTACAAAACATATACGATGCTTTAAAAAATATAGATGAAGAATTAGCAGAATTTGCACGTCATGCGATAGAAAGTGGTTGGGTAGATGCAGAGCCGAGAGAAAGTAAACCACCAGGTGGATTTTGTGCACCTTTTTTCAGTGAGAAAGAATCACGAATCTCTATGCGTTACGACGGAAGTATCGATAGTGTAAGAGTACTTGCCCACGAACTAGGACATGCTTGGCATTTTTATAATATGAGTTTTGAACAATCCTCTTCTTTTTTAGATGATTATTTGCCAATGAGTACAGCTGAATCAGCATCTATTTTCTTTGAAACGGTGCTTATAAATTATTTAATTCAAACAACAGATAGTATAGATATGAAAAAGTCATTGCTTAGCTGGAAAATAAGAAACTGTTTGAATTATGTAATGGCAATTCGAGCATCGTTCGAATTTGAGAAGAACTTTTATGAGAAATGTAAAGAAAGTCCTTTAAGTGCTGATGAAATTGAGAAATTATCTATAGCAGCGCAAGAAAAAGCATACGGGAATGCATTATTAGAATATCAGCCGTTTGTTTGGGTGAAATATATTCAATTTTATATAGCAGATGTTCCTTTTTATAATTATCCATACACATTTGGCTATTTAGTTAGTTTTAGTTTATTAGAAATAGCTCAAGAAAGTAAAAGTACTTTTCACTTGAAATATAAAGAGTTTTTACGAGAAACAGGAAAAGCTCCAGTGGAAGAACTGATGAAAAAACATTTTGAAACAGATATAACGAGCTATGTATTTTGGGATAAAGCTTTTAGACAAATTTCTAAAGATATTGATGAATATTTGAGGCTTATGTAGGGAGAGAGTATAGTGGATCACCAACTTATAAAGGGAATACCTTTTTCAACTTTAGAATATGCAAAAGCTATAAGTTTATTAAAAGGTTGGCTGTATGAACAACAAGAGAAACCAAGATTTGTAGTAACTGCAAATCCTGAAATTGTTATGTCTGCAAAGGAAAATACGGCTAAATCTAAACAGTTTAAAAAGATGTTACTATTTGCGGATTTAATAACAGCGGATGGAATTGGTGTCATAATTGGCTCGAAAATATTAAAAGGAACGCTGAAAGAACGCGTCACTGGGGCAGATATCACTCACGATTTAATAAAATATTGTAACGATAATCGATACCGTGTCTTTCTTTTTGGAGCTGCACCAGAAAGTAATAAAAAGGCATTAGTAAAATTAAATGAGCAGTTCCCAGGAGCACAGTTTAAAGGACAGCATGGATTTGTAAATGGTGAGGAAATAGAAGAAGTAAAAATGAAAATAAAGAAATTCAAGCCGCACTTATTGCTAGTAGGACTAGGTTCACCAAAACAAGAAGAATTCATCTATGAAAACATACAAACATTAAACGTTCCACTATCTATTGGTATTGGTGGTATGATCGATATATTATCTGGTACTGTAAAAAGAGCACCAAAAATTATGAGGGATACTGGAACTGAATGGCTATATAGGTTACTTTCACAGCCGAAAAGATTTAAGAGACAACTTGTACTTCCAAAATTTTTAATTTCAGTTATGGTAGAGAGGATGAAAGGAACAGCAAGTTAAGAAAGGAAAAAAGATGATAGAGTCGTTATCTAATGAAAAAGCTAATATGATATTACAAGAGCTGCAAGTAGAGTGCGAATCTTTATTTGAATTTCAAATACAAAAAGTAATTCCAATTCATCGTGGTTGGTTAAACTTGAAGTGGAAACTCGAAACGGATGTAGGGAACTTTGTATGAAAGCAATATAATAAAGAACGATACGCGATCTATGGGTAGATAATTTCTTATTCCATAACGATAAAGTCTCAGCAATTCTAGATTTTGATCGTATAGATTATGATTATGTAGAATTGGATATTGGGCGTGCGGTTATATCTTGTACCTTACATGATGGGGGTTTAAATAAGAGTCTTGTTGCATCATTCTTAGCGGGGTACCGCAATGAATTAGACTTTCCAGTAGGGAATATTGTTCGGGCAATTCAAATGCTTTGGTACATGGAGAGTACTTGGTGGATTCATGCCAATATGGATCAGCATAGTGTACCACCTTCACGTTTTGCGAATGAAATGAATTGGATAGCTGAAAATTACGGTGCATTACATAATATATTGGCAGATTTATAAGAAAAAAAGGGGACAACATACATGAACAGAATCGGCATTATCGGAGCAATGCAAATTGAAATAGACTTACTTTTAGAAAAACTAGCTATACAAGAGAAACAGACAATTGCGGGGATGCCTTTTTACGTTGGAGAATTCATGGGAATGGAAGTGATTGTTACAAGATGTGGTGTAGGGAAAGTAAATGCAGCCGCATGTACGCAAACGTTAATTCATAAATTTGATGTAGATGCTATCATTAATACGGGTGTTGCTGGCGGGCTACATCCAGATGTAAAAGTTGGAGATGTAGTCATTTCAACTAACGTAACCCATCATGATGTAAGTAAGACTCAAATGAAAAACTTATTCCCGTTCCAAGAGGAATTTCACGCAAGTAAGAAATTAATGGAGTTAGCACGTACTGCATGCAATAGTAGTAGTTTACATATTGGGGTTCATGAAGGAAGAATCGTAAGCGGTGAATGTTTTGTTGAAGATTCAAAACTAAAAGCGAAATTAATAGATGAATATGCACCGCATTGTACAGAGATGGAAGGTGCAGCAATTGGACATGTTGCCTACATAAATGAAGTACCGTTTCTCGTAATACGATGTATTTCTGACAGTGCAGACGATGAAGCACAAATTTCTTATGATGACTTCGCGAAAACGGCCGCAAACTATTGTTCAGAAATTATCGTTGAGATGTTGAAAAATATATCGAGTAAAACTTATAGTTCAAAAGGAGGGAATGAAATGTTACAAGCATTCATTTTTGATATGGACGGAACGTTATTTCAAACAGATAAAATTTTAGAATTATCGTTAGATGATACTTTTGATCATTTACGTTCATTAAAATTATGGGATACGGTAACACCTATTGATAAGTACCGTGAAATTATGGGCGTGCCGTTACCGAAAGTTTGGGAAGTGTTACTACCGAATCATTCTCTTGAAGTAAGAGAACAAACAGATGCATATTTTTTAGAAAGATTAATTGAAAACATTAAGAGTGGAAAAGGTGCTTTATATCCGAATGTAAAAGAGATTTTTACATATATAAAAGAAAATAATTGTTCAATTTATATTGCAAGTAATGGTTTAACTGAATATTTACGAGCAATCGTATCTTATTATGCTTTAGACCAATGGGTTACTGAAACATTTAGTATTGAACAAATAAAATCGCTTAATAAAAGCGACTTAGTAAAAAGTATTTTGAACAAATATGATATAAAAGAAGCAGCCGTAGTTGGGGATCGTTTATCTGATATACATGCAGCTAAAGAAAATGGCTTGATTGCGGTTGGATGTAATTTTGATTTTGCACAAGAAGATGAACTTGTTCAGGCGGATATAGTAATAGATGATTTAATGGAGTTGAAGGGGATATTACCTGCTGTACAGAGATAATAAAGTTATTTAATAATCCTCTTTCTACTAACGGAATAGATTAGCTCAATAGGGAACCCAAAAAAATACTTGTGGCTTCTGAATGTTAAATACAAAGTAGACTCTGCAATAAAGAGGTAGAGAGATAGTATAATTCATTTGTGATAAATTAGTAATAGTTTGAATTGGATTATAAAGTGTGTGCGTTTTTTACCAAGTCCTATATGTCTCATTCTATGGAGGGAATATGCTTAAAAATAATTTTAAAATTAGTAACATTCCTGTAGTTTTATGGGGAGATAAGAGTGAGAAGATTTTTATTGCAGTACATGGAAATATATCAAATAAGGAAGATACAGTTATTCAAATATTAGCTGAAGAAGCTAATCAAAAAGGCTATCAAGTATTAAGCTTTGATTTACCTGAGCATGGAGAAAGAACAAATGATAATACCCCTTGCAAAGTACAGGTTTGTGCTAGTGAATTATCTATAATTATGAATTACGCAAAAGAACATTGGAAAGAAGTAAGTGTGTTTGCATGTAGTATAGGTGCGTATTTTAGCCTTTTAGCTTATCAAAATGATGTGATAGAAAAGGCGTTATTTTTATCACCAGTAGTTAATATGGAACGAATTATCGAAAATATGATGAAATGGTTTAATGTAACACCAGAGCTTTTGCAAAAAGAAATGACTATAGAGACACCGATTGGTCAAAAGTTATATTGGGATTATTTATGTTATGTAAAAGAACATCCTATTAATACATGGAATACAGATACATATATTATGTACGGGGCCAAGGATGAACTGTGCGAATTTAAAATTATTAATGATTTTACAAAAAAACATCGTTGTGAATTAGAAGTCATGGAGACGGGTGAACATTACTTTCATACTGCAGAACAGTTAAAGATATTTCAACAGTGGTTACACAAACATATCAATTAACGAAGTATAATTTATCTTGGGTCTGTTTGAGAATAAACTAATATAATATTTCATCATATTTGAGTACAAATAGTTTTAAACGTATAGCAATTAAACAATTATATTATCGATTTACATCTGAAGTGCAAAATACGCATGACACAAATTGAATGAAGTAACAACCATAAAAATGCTCAGAATAAATAGTTCTTGAGCATTTTATGTATTTTCATATTAAGGAGGAATTTATTTGAAAGATATACATATTCAACAAATTGAAGATTTAATGTTATACGAACACAATTACCTTGTTCAAGAAAGCAAAGAAGAAGGATTTAATTTCCTAATAAAACTAATAAGTGAATATGAAAATAAAATAAACACATTTAATAAAACTGGTGAATGTTTATATGGTATTTTTCAAGGGGAAAAGTTAATTGGAATAGGAGGGTTGAATGAGGATCCTTATACAGAAAATAATAAGATTGGCCGATTAAGGAGATTTTATATTTTAAAGAATTATCGTCGTATAGGGCTAGGGAAGTTGTTATTAAACCAACTATTATCTTATGCGGAAAAGAATTTTAAAGTAGTTGTTTTACATACAGATACAAAGCAAGGCGATGCATTTTATACTGCAAATGGATTTGTGAAAGGGGAATTATTTAAAGGATCTAGTCATTATAAAGTATTATATGAGTAAAAAAGAGACCTCAGCTTCGAAACATAAGCTTATGAAGTCTCTTTTTTCTAGTCAATTATGTTCAACGTTCATTTCTTTCAATAATCCCTTCGGATCACCTTTCACATAATAAAAATGCGGGTTGTTTTCATCATCGTAAAGCATAATATAAGGTTTTTCGTTAAGTGGTAGAAGAATAAGTACTTCATCAATTGTAGTTTGTAGCCATTGATTTGTAATCGAAACTGGTTTAGATAGAGGGATTTTTATCATGTGACCATCTTTTGGAACGACATTTAAGTTTTTGAACGGGCTAGTAATAGATTTAGCATATTGAACAGCTTCTTTTTGAATAGCTGAATCTAAAGATTGTTTTTGAACGACCATTTCTTTTTTGCAATCAAATACTTCAATTTGTTGATTACTATTTGCGAACACGTTTGTCGATAATAAGAAACAAAGAAGAGTAATGACCCCAATTTTTTTAATCATAATACAACACCTCGTCTTTACTATACCCTTAAAAAGTTCAAATATTTTTCTGTCACATTTATGTAACAAAGAAGTTGTATAATACAGTTGGTTTTTGTTTAAAAGTAATGGAGGATCATTCATGAAAGTATTAATTGCAGATGATGAACAAGATATGTTAAGGATTTTAAAAGCTTATTTTGAAAAAGAAGGCTTTGAAGTGTTATTAGCGAAAGATGGAGAGGAAGCACTTCAAATATTTTATGATGAGAAAATTGATTTAGCTATTTTAGATTGGATGATGCCGAAACATAGTGGCATTACTGTCTGTCAAGAAATAAAAAAGAATTCAAGCGTAAAAGTATTAATGCTTACGGCGAAAAGTGAAAGTGAAGATGAATTAGCAGCGCTTCAAAGCGGAGCAGATGAATACGTAAAAAAACCATTTCATCCAGGCGTACTCATTACTCGAGCGAAAAAGCTAATACAACACGATGATGTCATTCAAGTTCAAGATTTGAAAATTGATTTTACGAAAAATAAAGTTTATAAAAATGACAAAGAGTTAGATATTACAAAAACAGAGCTAGAATTAATAAAGTGTTTTTTAAATCATAAAGGCATGATTTTAACTCGTAAAAAATTGTTAGATATCGTATGGGGATTTGACTATTTTGGAGAAGAGCGAACTGTTGATACACATGTAAGGAGATTACGAAAAAAAGTTGGAGAAAATATTATAAAGACGCACCGTGGGCTAGGATATAGTTTGGAGGAACAGAGTGAATAAACTTGGAAAAAAACTATTTCTCAGCATTTCTTTAACTGTTATTCTTATTTTTACGATTTCTTTATTATTAATTAACTATCTTTTACCGAAATATAATATTTACAAAACACGAGAAAGTTTAAAAGGTATTACAGCACAAATACAGTCCATACCGAGCGAACAAATAGATGAAGCAATTTCTAGCATTGAAAATAAAGGAACTGTTACGATTGCGTATACATCAATTAACAATTCGGAAGATCATATTAATGATGAGTTACGCTTGCAACTTACAAGGAAAAGAGTTGCCCTTAATAAACTTTGGATTACAAAAGGTGAAATAATAAAAGTAAAGAACTTCGGACAATTGAATAAAATATATGATCAAGAGAAAACCAAATCTAGTTTTTTTGTGAAATATATTGCGAAAAACGATATGTTGATTTTAGTAGGGGTTTCTATCGCACATTCGAATGAAATAATAAAAACGTTAAACGCATTGTATTTATTCATTTTAGGTATGACGATTTTACTTATTATTGTACTTGTATGGATATTGTCAAAAGCAATTACGACACCACTGAAAGAATTAAGTGATGTCGCAGAAGATATTTCACGTTTAAAGTTTAAAAAGACAAAAGTGAAAACGAATGATGAAATAGGAGACTTAGCCACTAGTATTAATATCATGAGTGAAAAACTACATGAAGCCCATGAAGATTTAACAGATCGAAATGAACATTTAAAACGATTTATGGGTGATGTGACGCATGAATTAAAAACACCAATAGCACTAGTAAAAGCATATTCTATGGGAATAAAAGATGGTCTAGATGATGGTATGTACATAGATACAATCATTAAACAAACAGATCAAATATCAAATTTAATTGAAGAATTATTACGATTTTCTAAATTGGAAAGAGATGTTTTGCAAAAAGAAGAATTCTCTATTAAATCACTACTCCAAAGTATTATAGATAAGCATAAGATTGAACTGGATTCAAAAGAAATTGATTTGCATGTGAATTATAATGTTGGCGATGCAATTATTTATGCAGATGTAAATAAAATGAGTATGGTATTACAAAATTTAATTTCCAATGCGATAAAATATACAACAAATCAAAATATAAAAATTACTTTAGAAGATCGAAATGAAAGTGTATATTTTCAAATTCAAAATGGTATGAATGGTGAACAAATGAAAGATATCGATAAAATTTGGGAGCCTTTTTACGTCTTAGAATCTTCTCGTAGTAAAGACCATTCAGGTACAGGACTAGGTTTAGCAATCGTGAAAAGTATTTTAGAAAGGCATGGTTTTGACTATGGTGTATCTACTATAGAGGGAGAAATACGGTTTTATATAACTATGAAGAATGAATAATTTAATACGATTAGAAGCATCGTCTATTAATAGGCGATGCTTCTAATTGATTATATGTGAGTAGTAAACGAGAATAAATAACTTCAAAAAATCGTTGGAAGAGTGTTCTGCAAATTTCTCAAGTGGTTGTATGAAGTATTAACTGAATTTTCAGTAATTTTGTTGTATAGTAAAAGGAGAAATATATGGGGAGGAAAGAGTATGGGGAAAAAGAAAATAGCTACACTATCAGCAATATTATCTTTATCAATTGCATCAGGTGTTTCTAGTATGACTGCGTATGCGGACAATAAAGACACAAACTACATAAATAAGAATGACGTTAAATTAAATGGAAAAATCTCAGAAGCGTTACGTTCAAACACGAAGATTGAATTAGAGAATGGGATGACAAAACCGATTTACTCGCTTGATGAAGCGATTGTTGAAAATTTATTTGTAGAAACGGAAGTAGATAGTGATCGAGATGGAAAAAAAGATCGAGTATCAGTAAAAGTTATGCGTCCAAAAACTGATCCAAATGTGAAAGTTCCTGTTATATATGAAATGAGTCCATATCGAGCGGGTTTAAAAGACGTTCCTGTATATAATGTAGATGAAGAATTGTATGCGTATGAAGGCAAACCGTATGGAGCTGTTAATCTTGGTTCATACGGAAATTATTATGTACCAAGAGGCTATGCAGTCATTTTAGGTGAAAGTATTGGAACTGGAAAATCAGATGGATGTCCGACTACTGGGGACGAACAAGAAATATTGGGGACGAAATCTGTCATTGATTGGGTAAATGGACGTGCGAAAGCATATACAGAAAATGGTGAGGAAGTTAAAGCCGATTGGTCAACAGGAAATGTAGGTATGACTGGAGTCTCTTATAATGGTACGTTACCGAATGCTGTTGCAACGACAGGCGTTGAAGGGTTAAAAACAATTATACCAATTGCAGCGATTAGTAGTTGGTATGATTATTATCGTGCAAACGGTGCAGTCATTGCGCCAGGTGGATACCAAGGAGAAGATACAGATAATATGGCAGAAGCAGTACTAACAAGAGAAAATCCTGAAGTTTGTGGACAAGTAATAAAAGAGTTAACAGCAGGACAGGACCGGAAAACTGGTAATTATAATAATTTTTGGGATAAACGTAATTATGTAAAAGATGCTAAAAACGTAAAAGCGAGTGTATTTGTTGTTCATGGTTTAAATGATTGGAATGTAAAGACGAAGCAGTTTGCACAGTGGTGGGAAGCGCTTGGAGAGAATGGTGTCCCTCGTAAAATGTGGTTACATCAAGGTGGACACGGTGGGACATCAACGAATGACTGGCAAAAAACACAAAATAAATGGTTTGATTACTGGCTATATGGAATTGAAAATGGCATTATGAATGAACCAATGGTTGATGTACAACGTGAAAATAAAACATGGGAAAAATTAAAAAATTGGCCAGATCCAGCAGCTGTACCGTCAAAAATTCGGATGTATTTAAGTAACAAAGCAGTTAATTTACCATTGAGCATGGGGGCTGTTAATAAGGTGTTTTCATTCGAAGATGATGCAAAAATGAAATCAAACGAATTAGTAGCAAACCCAGAATTAGAAGTAGCCAATCGATTAGTGTATACAATGCCTGTACTGCCAAAAGATACGCGTATAAGTGGTACGCCAAAGATTTCAATTACAGGAAATATTGATCGATCTGTATCAAATTTAACAGCATTACTTGTTGACTATGGAGGAACGAAGCCGGAAATCGTAACACGAGGCTGGATGGATCCACAAAACTTAAAGAGTATAGAAACTTCAACAGCGATTCAACCGGGCAAAGATTATACATTTACATGGGACATGCAGCCAGATGATTATGTCTTTAAAGCTGGGCATCAAATTGGAGTTGTTTTAATTGCAAGTGATTATGATTATACAATTAGACCAAAAGCGGGCACGAAGCTTACAGTGAAATTAAGTGAAGTGACATTGCCAATTGTGAAATAAATAGTTATGGATAAAGAGCTTACTACAAAGTAAGCTCTTTACATTTTGAAAGGGGGAGTTTAATGTGAATGTTTATTGGTAGATACAAAAAGGCTTACAATAAATAAAAAAATTGCATTTATGATCAATAGGCCACTAAATGTAAGCCCAGCAAAACCTCCAGCGAATCCATCTCCTACTTTTTCACCAATTACATGCAAAGTGGCAAAGAAAACGATGGGGGAAGAAAGAATGAAAATGCCACTTGTAATTTTCCATATTCGTCTATACTTCTTTGCAATAAAGAAAATTACAGCATTAAAAGCAATAAGAAGTAAAAGAAATATAATGAATGAATTCATCATAGGCTCCTCTTGGTAAAATTCTGAATTTTCATTCACAAGGAAATGTTATATAATATGATTATATTGTATGGAAAGCGAGTGATATATTATGACAGTCAGCTCTTTCGAATTTTCATTAAAAGTAAAGGTACAGGAAGATTAATTGAATTAAAATCTTCCGTACGTAAAAAACGGAGGAGAAAATAAATGTTTAGTTTTTATAGTACACTTTGCACGGAACTTTATGATTTCACAAAGCCTGTCGGTTATTCTTTAAATGGTGATATTGAGTATTACGAAGAACGTTTAAAAACTTGCACTGGAAGAATTCTCGAAGCAGCGGTAGGATCAGGGCGCGTCATCATTCCACTTTTAGAGGCTGGATTTAAAGTAGATGGGATAGATTATTCACCTGAAATGCTAGAATCGTGCCGCGTGCGATGTAAAGAGAGAAACTTACATCCTAATTTATATGAAGGAAGCTTACAACAATTTTCACTGCCACATAAATACGAGGCAATTATCATTCCTACTGGATCTTTTTGTTTAATTGAAAATCGTGTGGATTCTATAAACGTATTGAAATGTTTTTATGAACATCTTAATCCAGGCGGGCGATTAATCGTAGATATTATGCTTCCCCATGACTGGAAGACTGGAGAAATTCATACATCGACTTTTTCTTTGCCGAGCGGAGACGGAATTACATTAGAAAATAAATCAATTGAAATAGATTGGCTGAACCAAGTTACTCTATCATATTTAAAATATGAAAAATGGAGTAAAGGACAGTTAGTACAAACAGAACTACAACGCTTTGCGATGCGCTGGTATGGAATAGAAGAGTTTAAACTTCTGTTAGAAAGTATAGGTTTCTCTAACATTACTTGTTCTGCTGATTATGTTTATGAAAAAGAACCGTCAAATGCTAATCAAATGTTTACTTTTGAAGCCGTGCGAAAAGAAAAATAAAGAACTACTTAAGAAAACAAGGCGATCGACATAATATCGATTGCCTTGTTTTAATCGTATATTACTTACATGCTATTTCGTTTTCATCGTCCAAGCATCTTTCTATTAACTACATATGATATTTATATTAGAGACAGTCACTATTTTAAATAGAACTGTTATTTTTCTATAAATGTTATTTTGGAGAAGTAGGGGGATAAATTTGGAGAACGTAGAACAAGATAGAATTGAGAATCAAGTGTATTCAAATCGTGTAGTAAGATCAGAATTTGATGCGAATTGGGAAACGTGTATATCAAAAAGTGGTTATGTAATTTATGTAGCAACAAGTAACAATGCTGAAGTAACAGTACTTCTTGCAGATGGTTCAAGTAAATTATTAATTTTTGAAAAAGGCGGTAAAGTAGTAGTAGGTGGCGGTGGAACAAGTCATTACAGTAAGCCGCATATCGCAAGAAATATTTAAGGAGTTAATTGAGAAGAAACCTATAAGTAATATAGAAAAAGCATTTCCTATTTCGGGAAATGCTTTTTCTATGTTATAGTATAATAGTGTTTCAAAACAATGTTATTTTAATATATTTCAGATTTTGTTGTGTATTATTTTTATATTAAATTAGTTGTGTAAGTATTTTTTTATATAAGGAGTAATAATTAGAGAAATGAAAAATATCGACTTTATACTAGAAAGTGATGAGGCATTAAAACCGTCTGAACGATTAGTACTATTATTATTAGAGAAGCATAGAATGTTATATACGAACGATCTATTAGCATTATCTAATTTATCATATAAAACATTAACGGATTCATTAACAGCACTAGTTTTAAAATCATATGTACTAAAGGAAACAGGCAAGGGAAGAAGACAGAATTGTTATAGATTGGTATGATAAGATTCCTCATTTTAGAGATCTCATATTAATGTTTTTTGAATGTAAGGGTAAATTCTATTTTGGTTTTCAAATGAAAAATACAGGACAAGGTTCGCTTGCATATTTCAATTTCATTTTTATTAATGTAATTCTATCGTTATTGAAAATAGAAAAATAAAATAAACTGCAAAAAACAGAAATAAAAAAATAATCCGTTTTTAAAATGGATTGTTTTTTATTGGAATAATATTATTTAATGAATGGAAAACAGGAATGATTATTCTACTTCACTTGTATACTTTTCAGGTAATAATTCCATTACGTTACATTTTACAAGTTCACCATTATAAGAAAGTATAACATTCGTATTTTTTCCGTAATCACTTATTAATTCTCGACACATCCCACATGGAGCAACAACCCAACATTTTTCTATATCTTCATGAGGGTGTGGGTGTGCAACTGCTACAATGGTATCAAATTCATGATCACCTTCGGAAATAGATTTTCCTATTGCCATGGCTTCACCACATACTGTTATTCTTCCAACATTTGCTTCAACATGCACTGCTGCATAAATATTACCCGTTTTAGTTCGTACAGCTGAACCGATATGATGACGACCATATTTATAGTTTTTTTCGATTACTTTTTCAGCAGCTATAATTAAATTATAGTCTTCACTATTTAAAGGCATTACTTGTAACATAATTTCTCCTCCTTATAAAACATGATTATTGATATTTTAACGAAATATTTTGATATTTTAAAATAAAAGATAGAAATACGATAGATAATATTGTTATGTAAACTGTTATTTTAAGAGGAAAATATAATAATCAATAGAACATATAGAAGAGTGTAATTAAATATTTTGAATGATGGGAGATTATTATGGAGATTTTACAATCAATAACACAAGCTGTTATAAGTGGTAATAAGGAAAAAGTGGTGGAGTTTATAAAGACGAATCCAAGTGCAGTTAATGAATTTAGTGAAGATGGGTGGACGCTACTTCATTTAGCGGCTTATTTTGGACAAAAAGAGATAGCGAGTTTTCTTTTAGAAAGTGGTGCAGATATACATATTAGAGCAAAAAACGAAAATGAAAATACACCTTTACAAGCGGCAATAGCGAATAAGCAAATTGAGCTTGTTGCTTTCTTAATTGAAAAAGGATCAGATGTAAATGTTATACAAAGTGGTGGTTGGACGGGTCTCCACGAAGCAGCATTATTAGGGAATGAAGAAATTATCGTATTGCTTCTTAAAAATGGAGCTAATAAGATGATTGAGAAAAATGATGGAAAAACAGCCTATGATATTGCTTTAGAAAAAGGACATGAGCACCTTTTACATTATTTGCACCAGGAAGTGAACATATGATGAATAAATGGAGTGTAGGTATATTTTTATTTGATGATGTAGAAGTGTTAGACTTTGCAGGGCCATTTGAAGTTTTTTCTGTAACCGAAGCGGATGAAGAAAAACCATTTACTGTTTATACAGTTAGCCAAAATGGAGAAATGATTACAGCAAGAAACGGATTAAAGGTACAGCCGGATTATAGTATTGAAGATTTACCACCAGTTGATATTTTACTTATTCCAGGTGGTAAAGGCGTTCGGGAAAATGAAGTGAAAAATGATATTATAATCAATTGGATTCGTCAGCAAATGAAAGAAGTAAAACTAATGACTTCAGTTTGTACTGGAGCGTTATTACTTGCGAAAGCTGGTTTACTGGATGGCTTAAAAGCCACAACGCACTGGGCTAGTATTCAAACGTTCAAAAAAGATTTTCCGAATGTAGAAGTAATGGAGAATGTGAAATTTGTAGATGAAGGGCACATCATTACATCGGCAGGTATTTCAGCTGGTATTAACATGTCATTTCATATTGTGAAAAATTTGTTAGGTGTGGAGGTTGCTGAGGATACGGCAAAAAGTATGGAATATGATATTGATTTACAAAATTAAAAAAGCCCAAATTGGGCTTTTTTCTTATTTTAAGTGTATATAGGTATGATCTATGCTCTAAACTTAAGCTCTTAAATAGTCATTCTGGTTTTATCAAATATACGACAATGCATTTCTTTTCTCCTTGTAATCATGTTAAAACAAGGAGAAATTTGTATGTAAAAAAACTCTTCTACAATAGTAGAAAAAGAATAACAGAAACTACTATTTTATGCCAGTATACATAAAAAAGTGCAATATAAATATGGAAATGTCGTCGAATGCTATCTTTAATTGGTTAATTAGTGAGATATTTTTGTGAAGGAGCTTATTTTATAAGAATAGAATTAAAGTTAATAAGAAATCATGCCGATGGTAGTGAAAATATATGTGTTAGGGGGATTTCATAATGAGGAAACTCAAGCGAATAAATGTTCCTAATATACAAGAACAACTATCACAGTCTAATGAGAATCGAGCAATTAATAAGAAAAAACTAAGGCGATTTATATTCATGTTTATATTTATTGCGGCGGCTACTTTGTACGTTCAATTTATTTTAACGAAACAA
The DNA here is from genome assembly GCF_022663305.1 of Bacillus cereus group sp. BfR-BA-01408. Lineage (NCBI taxonomy): Bacteria > Bacillati > Bacillota > Bacilli > Caryophanales > Bacillaceae > Bacillus > Bacillus cereus group sp. BfR-BA-01408. Next base: position 15,410 of record NZ_JAKUFF010000003.1, read on the forward strand.
CAAGAAATAATTGTAGAAAAAAAAGATACAATAACGAACCAAAAAAAACAATTGCTTTCTTTAAAGAGAGATAAGGCTTCTTTAAAGACTAACATAGAAAATTTAACAGACGATGAAGAAGAAATTTTAAAGTTTGCGAGAAAAGAATATCAATTTTCTAAATCAAATGAAACTATATTTGTGTTGCCGAAGTAGTGTAATAGAACAGTTAGCAATAGCTAGCTGTTTTTTCATGTATGAATGTCATGGTACAAGAAACAATTACATATTGTAAAAATGAAGAGCTCGAGCTGTTTTTGTACTTATGGAATATATACGAAAATAAATGTTGTTAAAATTCTGTCAATTGTATTATAATACAAGGTAAGCGGATACATTTTTTAATCCATGTTGAGTTTATCACTCATACGACTATTAAGAAAACCGTTATCCCGTATTAGAAAGGAAGAGAGCTGTGTACGCTTCAAATACAATTTATGTCGTAGGGGATGCGAAAGCACCTCAAAATAATCCCATTACCGAAAAGTTTAAAAGCTATTTTGTAGCGTTTGTACTTGTTAAGGAGACTGGGGAAATTGTAGATGCAGATTGCTCAGCGACAATTGCATTAACATCTCAATTCGTTAAATATTTATTTCTACATAAAAATATTAATGACCCCGAATTAGTAATGGAAATAAAAGATCGTTATTTCGGTTCGTCTCAAAAAGCACTACTTGTAGCATTAAAAGATGCACAGAAAAAATATAATCAAATCGCTGCTTTGTCTACACATTCCTAGACAAAATCCAGCCGTAAGAATCTTCTTATGGCTGGATTTTTTTATTTCCCATTAACCTTCCACATGAAAAGTAGGCAAAAGAGGAGATGTATTGATCCAAAATCATTGAGAATTAAGGTTCTATTTTGCAAGAAAACGAAAGGATGAACAAAATGAAAATTACTGATGTAAAAGTAAATCGTAGACGTGTAAATCTGCATACACCGTTTAAAACGGCGCTTCGTACTGTAACCGAAATAGAAAGTATAGACGTATATATTCATACAGATGAAGGAATTGTTGGCAAGGGTGCTGCAGCTGCAACACCAGTTATTACGGGGGATTTCGCTAGTGGGATTGAAGAAGCAATTTTAGGGCCGATGCGTTCAAGTTTAATTGGTCAAGATATTACTCAGTTTCAGCAGTTACTACAGCACATTCAAATGAGTTGTATTGGAAATCCAAGTGCAAAAGCGGCGGTAGATATGGCTTTATATGATGTGTATTGTCAATATCATAACGTTCCACTTTACGCATTATTAGGTGGAAAAAAAGAAATTCACACAGATATTACTGTAAGTGTAGATGAACCGTTCATTATGGCGAAAGAGGCAAAGCAACATGTAGAAAAAGGATTTCAAACTTTGAAAATTAAAGTGGGGAAATCTGCCCCTTTAGATTTAGAACGTATTGAAGCGATTCGAAATAGCGTACCAAAAAATACGACGTTACGATTAGATGCAAATCAAGGTTGGAATCCAAAAGAGGCAGTTTCTATCATTAAAGAGATGGAAAATCGTCATTTAAATATTGAATTTATTGAACAACCTGTTCATGCGAAAGATTTGGATGGTTTAAAGTACGTCAAAGATCATGTACAAACGCCTATTATGGCAGATGAAAGCATATTTTCAGCGGGTGATGCATTGAAAATCGTTCAAGGAGGATATGCAGACTTGCTCAATATTAAATTAATGAAATGCGGTGGTATACGTGAAGCTTGGCGTATTGCTGATATTGCAGAAACAGCTGGTGTAAAATGTATGGTCGGAAGTATGATGGAATCCTCACTTTCTGTTAGTGCTGTAGCCCATTTAGCAGCTGCCCATCCTAATATTCATTACTTCGATCTTGATGCACCGCTTTGGTTAATGGAAGAACCAGAAGGAATGACTTATTCTGGATCAAAGGTAAACCTTCAATCGACAGTGAATAGTAAATCTTAGGAGAAGAGACTAGTAAACTATCTTTTAAGGGGGATATGTATGAAAAAAGTAGGAACTGCATTTTTAACAACTTTATTTATATTTTCATCGTTTACATCAGCACATGCTGAAGAGAAGAAAGATAGTAAGGCGTTTATCGATGTGTCTGCCGCAACACTTTGGACTGCACCTGATTCATTACGGCCAATTGATGTACCAAGCGCTACAAATCCAGTTGATTTGTGGAAGTGGACGAAATCGATGACGCTTGATGAAAAACTTTGGTTAACAAACGCAAATAAATTAGAAACGCAAGCGCTATTAGGTCAAGAAGTAACGGTTGTTGATAAAAAAGGGGACTGGGTGAAAGTGTTAGTCCATGGTCAGCCAACACCACGAAATGAGGAAGGTTACCCAGGGTGGATGCCTGAAAAACAGTTAACTTATAATCAAGAATTTGCAGATAAAACAAATGAACCTTTCGTATTAGTAACGAAACCGACAGCAATTTTATATATAAATCCTTCTGAAAAACATAAATCGCTTGAAGTGAGCTATAATACGCGACTGCCGCTACTAAGTGAAGATACAATTTCATATCGCGTGTTGTTACCAAATGGACAGAAAGCTTGGCTACGAAAAAATGATGGAACGGTTTACCGTTCTCAAAATGATATTCCAACCCCGGCGGCCGATGATTTAATAAACACAGGGAAAATGTTTTTAGGATTACCGTACATTTGGGCTGGTACAAGTGGCTTCGGATTTGATTGTTCTGGATTTACACATACAATTTATAAATCGCACGGTATTACCATTCCGCGAGATTCTGGACCGCAATCGAGAAATGGAATTGCAGTGGATAAAGAACATTTACAAAAAGGAGATTTAATTTTCTTCGCACATGATCAAGGGAAAGGTAGTGTTCATCACGTTGCTATGTATATTGGTGATGGAAATATGATTCACTCACCAAGAGCTGAAAGATCGGTAGAGATTATATCACTAAATACACCAGGATATATAGAAGAATACGCTGGTGCGCGTCGTTACTTACCTTAAAAAATAGAGGGAGGTTTTCAAATGAAAAAAGTTGTTCGTTACTCATTAGTTAGTACTCTGTTAGTTTCTTCAATTTTAGTTGGCTGCGCAAAAGAAAAAACAACGACAAAGCCGAAAGATGAGAAGAAAGTATTACAGTTACTAGAAACGGGTGAAATTCCGTCATTACATTCAGGGAAAGTAACAGATGCAGTATCATTTAACGTTTTAAATAACGTAATGGAAGGATTATTCCGCTTATCGAAAAATGATGAAGTGATTGAAGCTGGCGCACAAAAATATGAAGTGAGCAAAGATGGAAAAACATATACATTCCACTTACGTGATGCGAAATGGTCTAACGGAGATCCAGTAACAGCGCAAGATTACGTATATGCTTGGAAGCAGCTTATTAATCCGGATACTGCTTCTCAATATGCATACATTGCGTACGATGTGAAAAATGCGGAGAAAATAAATAAAAAACAACTAGGGTTAGAGGAATTAGGAGTAAAAGCGAAGGATGATAAAACGTTCGTTGTAGAGTTGGAACATCCTGTACCGTATTTTACGAAATTACTTATTTTACCATCATTCTATCCGATTAACGAAAAATATGCGAAAGAACAAGGTAATAAATACGGATTAGAAGCAAATAAAACGGTATATAATGGGCCTTTTACACTATCTGATTGGAAGCATGAAGCGAGCTTTACAATGAAGAAAAACGATAAGTATTGGGATAAAAAAGAAGTGAAGTTAGATGAAGTAAACTATCAAATTGTTAAAGAAATTTCAACTGCGGTAAATTTATATGAAACAGATAAAGTTGATAGAGCTGTCATTTCTACAGAATTCGTAGATAAATATAAAAATAATAAAGAGCTAAAACAATATACAGATCCAGTTATGTACTTCTTCCGATTTAATGAAAATGTGCCGATTCTTAAAAATAAAAATGCACGTCTTGCACTAAGTACAGTGTTTGATAAGAAAGGACTTGCGACTTCGTTTTTAAATGATGGTTCGGTTGCTGCAAACTATTACGTGCCAAAAGGATTTTTAAAAGGTCCAGATAACAAAGATTTTAGAAGTACAGCAGGTGAGTTTAATAAAACGGATGTAAAACAGGCGAAAGAATATTGGGAAAAGGCGAAGCAAGAGACTGGTATAAATGAAGTAACGCTTGAGTTATTAAACTATGATTTAGAAAACTTTAAGAAAGTAGGAGAATACATTAAAGAACAGCTAGAGAAAAACTTACCAGGCTTAAAGGTAAATGTAAAATTACAACCACATACGCAAAAGCTAGCGCTAGAGAAGAAGAAAGAATATGAAATGTCATTATCACGTTGGCTACCAGATTATCCAGATCCAATGACATATTTAGAAGTATTCCTTTCTGGAAGCAGTGTGAACAATACTGAATATGCAAATCCAGAATATGATGCGTTAATTAAGAAGATTAAAACAGAATTAGGTAATGATGAAAAAACTCGTTGGAAAGCATTGCAAGATGCTGAAAAGATGTTGCTGGATGATGCGGTAATTGCTCCAGTATTCCAGCGTGGATTATCTTACTTACAAAAGCCATATGTGAAAGATTTATACGTACATCAATTTGGACCAGCAACAAGTTTAAAGTGGGCAGATGTACAAAAATAAAGGATGAGAAAACAGACTCCACGTTTGTGGTAGTCTGTTTTTTAGTTAAAGTCGGGTAAATAGTACATGGTATAATTTACTAGTCTGTATAAAATTTTGGAGGGGAATGAAGTTTTATGTTTGAAGAAAAGAAAGTAATGCATACAAAAAGGTTATTCATGAGAAAGCCCATTATAGAAGATGTTGATCAATTTTATAGCATAGTAAAAGAAGAGGCTGTTGGCAAATGGCTTGCTAAATCAAAGGGAATGTCAAAGGAAGAAGTAAAGGACTATATTATGCAACTAATATCACATTGGGAACAGTATGGTTTCGGGGTATGGTTGTTAGTTAATAGAAATACAGGAGAGCTTTTAGGACATTGTGGTTTAAGAAAAATAGATGAAACAGGTGAAATAGAAATTATGTATTTACTTGATCCGGAATATTGGGGAAATGGATATGCGTCAGAAGCAGCAAAGGCTTCCATTCAATATGCAAAAGAGATGATGAATGTAAAAAGAATAATTGCTAGAGTAAAAGTAGCAAATGAGAACTCGAAAAAACTTTTACGAAATCTAGGGTTTATATATACTCATGAAGTTGATTATAGCGGGCGCCTATTATCATATTTTGAACTCAATACATCATCCGAAGAATTCTAGACATTTCATATGTTTTTTCATTGTTAAAAAATAAAATTATTACTAAAATTTCAGTGTGAAATGTATGTAGAATCTTGTATAATTAACGTGTTTCTATGGAAACATTTTCTTGCGCTATATAGGTCTTAATAGAACAAGAAAAGAAATACATACATGTATATAATAGATAAATAGAATGGAACATGTATAGAGAAAAAGGAGAGAAATGATGACGTGTCAAAGGCAAGGGTTACAATTTAATTGCGATAGGAAGAGGAACAAAAAATGAAAATGAAGCATGCTTTTGGTCCCATAATTTTAGCGTGTGTGCTGTTTTTTATTATCATACTCATCCCATCGAAAAGTTTAGTATCACTGATTAGTGATAAGAAGGTAGAAGATGCGGCAACTTCTTTACAAAAAGAAAAATTACAAAGTGTATTCTTGCAACAGAAAATGTTAGAGAATTCGCAGTATTTACCGATGTACGGTTCATCTGAATTTTTACGAATGGATGCATATCATCCATCTAATTACTTTAAAGTGAATCCTGCAGGTTTTACGCCATATTTAATCGGAATTGGCGGTACACAAAGTTTAGCTCATATATTAAATATGACGTCTACTATGGATGAGTTAGAAGGTAAAAAAGTAGTCTTTGTTTTATCGCCACAATGGTTTACAAAGACTGGGGTTTCCCAAGGGGATTTTACGAACAATTTCTCCAAACAACAAGCATATCATTTTATTTTTAATGATAAAATAAATGTAGAAATGAAGAAGCAAATTGCGAAACGACTTTTAGATTATAAAGTTGTTCAAGAAGATGATATATTAAAAAATTCCTTAGAAGGTATTGTATATAATGATACGAAACATAACGTAAAAGCGGGCTTAGTTAAACCACTTGCTTATATGCATCGAAATATTTTAGATCATAGAGATTTATTTAACTCCATATTTAAGATTGAGCCGATGAAAGAAAAAACAAATGTGGGACTACGTTCAATTTCTTGGGGAGATGCACGTAAACATGCGGAAGAAGAAGGGAAAGCGGAATCTACTACAAACACATTCGGAATTGAAAATCCATATTACTATAAACATAATTTGAAGAAAAAGTTAAAAGGTCTAAAAAACTTTAGAGCAAATGAATCGTATGAAGAATCACCAGAATATGATGACTTACAAATTGTTTTAAATATTTTTAAAGAGAAAAATGTCAAGCCGCTCTTTATTTCTGTACCTGTAAACGGACCATGGTATGATTACGCTGGTTTCCCTAAAGAGCGCCGTGAAGTGTATTATAAAAAAGTTAGGGAACAAGTTGAGAAAGCAGGATACCCAGTAGTGGATTTCTCTGGCCATGAATATGATAAGTATTTCTTAAAAGATACAATTCATTTAGGTTGGAAAGGCTGGATTTACTTTGATGAAGCAGTGCAAAACTTTTATACTGAAAAATAAGTGTGGAGAAAAAGGAACGGCTATAAGCTGTTCCTTTTTTAGAATAAATGATTTTGATGGGGGCAATTCGGAAAGGCGTGTATATCTTGAATTTGTCTAAAATCATAATGTTTCATTGCGAACTGCGCTTGATAAAGGTATTCATATACATACAATTGACCATCATGTGCTGAACATAATACACCAGAGGTTCCTTGCCCATTAATAAAGGAAATACCGATAGGGCGTCCGATTAAGTATTGTATTTTTTGTTGCCAATGCATAGGGGAATCACTCCTTTTTGAAATAATATACGAAATGAATGAGTGAATTGTAGCTTATCCACATAAGTATGAAGGCTTTTTATACAATTTCTAGAAGATATTAATATGAATGAATTATAAGTGCGAGAAAGGATTGAATAATGAAGAAAGAGAATATTTTGGAAGAAAAATTAAATTTAATAGAATGGTGTCAAACATTGAAGGGATTAAGTGATGATATGTGGCTTCGATCATTTAAAAATGGTTCGTGGGGAATTGCAGATGTGATTTCACATTTTATCGTTTGGGATACGTTTTTAATAAAGCATAGAATTCCATACTTTATAAGTGGACAATCTGTACCAAATGTTCCAATAGATGTTGAGGAAATGAATAAGGGAGCAATAAAATATGCGAGATCTGGTATTTCAAAAGAAGAAATATTAGATCAATTTAGTGTTACTCGTAAAAAATTAGTAGATCAAATTGAGCGAATTCCAACCCAATATTTTTATAATGACCATCAATTTGGTACTAAAAAAGTGAGGCTAAACCATTATTTTTCCTCACTCATTCAGCATGACTTAAAGCATAAAGAAGAAATAAAGCAATTTCTAATATATAATCAAGCCTATAATAAAAACCGCTAACATTTGTAATAAAATGTATAGCGGTTTTTATTTATATTTTTACGCAAGATTTTTACGCTTTTTTGTCCATTTTTTTATAACGAAGTATAAAAGAATAAGTATGACGCCACCAATTGCGAATGATTTCACATATGGTCCAGCAACATCGTTAATATTTTCCCAATTCTCACCTAGTTTTTCACCTAAATAAATGAAAATGATAGACCAAGGGATGATTGCAAGTGCTGTTAACGTAGTGAAACGTAGGAATGACATTTTTGTAATACCAGCAGGAATTGAAATCGCATGACGCACTACTGGAATGAAGCGTGCTGTAAAAATGACGCCAGTTCCGTAACGATTAAACCAATCTTCTGCAGCATCTATATGTTTTTTATGAATGAAAATATATTTTCCGTATCGTTCTAATATAGGTCGTCCACCGTATCGTCCAAGCCAATAAATAAAAATTTGAGCAATAACGCCGCCAATTGTACCAAATACAATTGCGCCTAAAAATGAGATACTACCATTGAATACTAAGTATCCCGCATAAGCAAGGACAATCTCACTTGGGATAATCTCAATCATAAGTCCAAGCATAATGCCCCAATAACCTAATCCTTCAAAAAACGTTAATACTGAATGAATAAAACTACTTACCATTGTTGCACCTTCTAGTTTATGTATTTTTGAATAGGTGAACCTTATACTTAATAACATAAAAGATTCACTATGTGTAGATTATACCTTATTTGTATAGGGGATTGCTATTTCAATTCTTTTATGCCTCTTATAAGTATTATAATAAAGTATGTAAGTTCCGTTTTCATGAAGAGATAATGAAAAGATTATTAAAAATTTCTCATAAAAAAATAGAAGCATTTCTGCTCCTATTTTTTAAGGCTTCACATCTAAGTTCTGTAAAAATAAAGTTGCTGTTACGTAACGTTTCGCTAACATTTGTACATAAGCGGTATGTACAGAAAGTGTGGCAATAATAATGGCGTTACGAATTGCTTCACGTTGTTCGTTATTAACCTGATCGAACTTGCTTGCAATGTTATCAGCTCTTTCTTTTACGATGTTTTCAATTGTATGGATTGTATCTGTTGCATTTAATTGTAAGCAATTCCCTTGATTGAGTTCTTCAAATAGAGAAGAGTATGCTCCATATAAATGAACAGGATTGATTAAGTCATCACTTCGATCGGCTGGGTCATTTACGATAAGGCGTAATAGCTTACGAATAGATTCAAAATCAAGTGCTGTTTTTAAATCTTCAACAATGAATAGTAAGGCTGCTTGTTCAATTGAATATTTTTTTCCTTTTTGAGGAGAGCCAATCATTTCTTTTATATCTCGTTTCACCCAGTTTTGCATGGCAGTTACAGAGAAACTTGTGTTTTCGATCTGATTGCCAAGCGCGACTATTTCATTTAAAGAGAAACCGACGTCTGTATCGTCAATTTTTATCAGTTTTTCAAAAATAGGTGAAAGTGCGGTAGTAATAAAAGCAGTTACGCTTTGTCCGCTTTCAATATCTTTTTTATGTGACTTTGCCCAAGCTTCTTGTAAAATACCGAGAGGCTTTTTCGTATTCCATCCTCTTAACGATAGAAGAAGGGTAGCCATTTCGTTTCGTGTGAGATGAAATGTTTCCATCTTTTCACCTCCATAAATAATAAAAAGTTCTTATGAACCTATAATATGTTTTGTTTCATTTAAAGTCAATTCTGTTTTGCTTAATTTTTCCTTTGTCACCAAACTGTCGGAAGTAAATAACACTTGCATATTTCGACAAAAGTTCATATAATAAGTTCATAAGAACCTTTAAAATGTTTTTAAAAATAAATCTATCATTCTGAATTTACTAGAAAGGTAGATTTCACATATATCTATATAAAAGGAGAATGGATATAATATGTTGAAAAAACTTGTAGCAGTCATGACAGCATTCATGGTTATCTTTGGAGCTAGTAGCTTCATGTTTGTAGATCACGCAGCAGCGAAGAGTTACAAATCTGGTAAAAAGTCATTTACACCAAGTTCAGGTCAAAAGTCAAAAGTTGATTTAAACAAAAAAGACTCAAATGTAAATTCGCAAAAAACGACTCCAGATTCAAAAACAAAAGCAACAAATACAGCACCAAAAAGTAATAAAGGAAGCTTTATGAAAGGTTTATTACTAGGTGGTCTTGGTGGTTTACTAATGGGTAGCTTATTTGCAAATATGGGAGCTCTTGGTTCTGTATTAGCGTTTATGGTAAATATGTTAGTAATGGCTGGTATCGTAATGTTAGCAATTCGTGCATTTAAATACTTTAAAGATCAACGTAAGAAAAAGGAAGATGAAGTAGCATGGAAACGATAAAAATTTCTGAACAAGAACTGATCAATGCCCTTTGCGTATATATCGCTGAAAAAAGACAAGTTGGTCCAGAAGAAGTTTTAGTTGAACTTATGTACGACGATGACTATGGTTTCTCTGCTGAAGTAGAGGTAAATGGTCGCCAGCAAATTTTAATTCAAGCGAACTTAATCGAAGCACTACGCTTATTACTTGACAGAGAATATAACGTCAATTCATTTGCGGCGAGATTACAACTTGAATTAGATGATGAAGAAGGTATTTACGCGTTAGCGAAATTTAATAGTGACGAACAATAAGACTGTTAGGGCTTTATGCTCTAGCAGTTTTTTATTTTAATTTTTATTATTAGTATTTTTCCTATTTTAGGATAAAATTCAATTTTTAATAAACTTATGAATTGGTAAAAATATGTTATTATTATTGAAAACATTTTATGTTAATAGGAGGATATTATGAAAAAGAGATTATTAGCAACAATAGCTACGGTATGTTTATCTTTAACTGCTTGTAATTCAACAGAAGAAACAAAGAATGTAAAGGCGAAAGAGAAAACAGAGAAGAGTGTAGAACAAAAAACTGACACAGCAAATCAAAAAGTTGAGGAAGTAAAATCAGCAAGTACAGTAGAACAGTTATCACAAGACCATAATGTGTCAATAGAAGGAGATGGTAAAAATTCTTCTGATTTCTTTGAGTTGAAAGCTGGTTTTGTAATTGCTGATGTAGAACATAAAGGGAAAAGTAATGCAATCCTTCATTTGAAAGATGAACAGGGAAATGATGCGGGAACACTTTCTAACTTTATTGGAAATGGTAAACAAAAAAAATTAGTTGTTATAAAAGAGAGTGGAAAGTATTTCATTGATGCACTAGCAGACGGACACTGGAGTGCTAATATGTCTCAATCTATTCCGATGGATAAAGTAGTGACGACTCCAGGGGCAGTAAGCGGGCATGGTAGTGATGTTGTATTTGTAAAGTTAGAAAAAGGTTTAAAAGAATTTCATGGGATACATAATAACGGGAAAAGTAATTTTATCGTTCATCTAAATGATAGTACTTTATTTAACGAAATCGGAAACGCTGATACTACGAAAAAAATGCCTGTAAAAGAAAATGGTATACATATATTTACTATTCAAGCTGATGGTGATTGGACAATTGAAGTGAAATAATTTGAAAAGCTCCTCTTATATTTTTGATAAGAAGAGCTTTTTTACAAATAAGTCTTATTAAAGAATTTCTTGTTGTTTATAGAAATCGTTATCATTTGTTTGGAATTTATGCCATAAATCATTCATCTTTCGTCTACCGATATCTACCATCGGATTAAACTGAATTGCAGCTTTCTGACGAACAAAGTGAACGTTTTGAATGGCGTGAGTTAATTGTTGGTCGACTATATCACGTTTTTCACTTGCATATTTAGCAATAGATAGACCTGCAACAGTTCCTTGTGCCATTGCAATCTTCCCGCTTTCAATGCCAGTTATATTACCGGCTACAAATAAACCAGGAAGAGGGGTTTCCATTGTTTCAGAATGGAGAGGAACGTGCCCGCCTAATTCCGGAATGTAACGGAATGGACAGCCAGCTACAGCAGCTAGCTCAGCAAGAGGATATAAGCCACCTGCAATACAAACGAAATCTGCCTCATATATTTGTTCCGATCCAGTGATGATGTTTCCTTTCGTATCAATATTAGCAATGCGTACACCTTCAACTTGATCTGTCCCGATAATTTCAAGAGCTGCTTTTCGAAGATGAAGAGGTGTACCGTTTATTTTCATACCGTTATTAGGGTAAAACTTTAATCCAGCTTGTTTCGCCCAATTATATTGCATCAATCGACTACCAATACGTAATAAAGGTGACGGGGCAAGGTGTGCAGCGTGTAAGAGAGAATTTAAAACTTCTTCTGGTTCACCAGCCTGTTGACTTAACTCACTTTTTTCAGGAAGTACGATATGTTCCACTTTAATTCCTACCAATTGTAATTCATTCAAAATGGCAAATGACAATATGTTAGCACCAATAATGATTCCTTTTTTCCCAACTTGAACACGATGTACATTCGTCATAACTTGAGCTGCTCCAATTGACATCACCCCAGGAAGTGTCCAACCAGGAAGAGGGATAGAGTACTCAGCAGCGCCAGTAGCAAGTAAAACGAAAGGTGCTTCTAACGTACCGATATTCGTATGGACGAACCAAGAACTTTCATCTTTATCTAAATTATAGACGGAAATGCCACATCGAATATCAACTGAAAGAGATTGTGCTTCTTCGTGAAGGCGTTTGGATTCTTTTATCCCGTTCCACCATTCTCCAGTAGGTTCTTGATGTAATTGTCCTAACAATCTTCCGCCAGGCTTCATAAATTCATCAATAACAAGTACTTTTAGTCCAAAACGGGCACAAGAGATAGAGGCTGATAAACCCGCGGGGCCAGCACCGATAATAATGACATCGTTCATCGCTTTTTCACCATCTCTCTCACGATATTTGGATGTTGTTTACCACTAATAACAACCATACCGTTTTCTACAACAGTTAAGCATGCTCGTACGTTTGCTTGATTGTTTACTGTGACGCGGCATTCAGAACAATGTCCAATATTACAGTAAATACCTCGTGGCGTCCCGCTATCTTCATGCACTCTTAATGTTCTTATTCCGTTCGCAAGTAAAGCAGCTGCAATCGTTTCATGTTCATATGCTTCATATTGTTGACCGTTAAATTGAAAAGTGATGCGATTACTATTATGTAAACTCCCTAAAATAGGGTGATGTGTAATTCTACTCATTTACTTTCACCTACCGATCCAAAAGTAACTGCTCGTACCGGTGGTTGGTATTTCAATGGAATATCATTTGTAGTTACGCCTGGATTTGCATTTTCAACCATTCGATCTATCATCATTCTACATGTGCGGCCACCGCAAAAACCCATGCCAGCACGTGTTCTTAGTTTTAATTCTCTTGCCGAGCATTTATAATCAGCAATTGTCGATTGAAGTTGACCATATGTAACTTCTTCACATCGACAAACAATTAAGTGATCTTTATTCGTCATATGTATTCCTCCTCTAGTTCGATTTGCACAAATTATATAATGCAAAAACTATGCCAATATAGAGGAGGGAAGGTTTATTGTAACCCAAGCTTTTTTAAACGATTATATAAGGTGGCTCTCGTAACACCAAGTTGTTTTGCGCATTCTAATTTATTCCCATTTAAAATGCGTAAAGCCCTCTCAATGACTTTTTTCTCATGTTCCTCCATCTCTTCTTGCAAAGAGAGGATTGTATGATTGTTGCTGAGTAATAAGGAATGAGCCGCATGATTATCTAAAGTTTCGGTTGTATGAAATGGTAAATATTCTTGCTTTATAATACCGTCAGTCGCAAATACGACAAGTCTTTCAATAACGTTACGGAGCTCGCGAATATTACCTGGCCAATTGTAATGAAGCAGTTCATGCATAATGCTTGAAGGTAAGTCGCGAATGGGTCTGTTATAGTTAATTGAAAAATTGTTTAGGAAAGAATAGGTTAATTCAATAATATCTTCGCGTCTTTCGCGCAGCGGTGGAATATGCAAACTAACTACATTTAGGCGATAGTATAAATCTTCTCGGAACGTGCCTTTTCTCATTTCTTCTTGTAAATCACGATTGGTAGCAGCGATAATACGAAAGTCAATATGAATCTCTTTTTCTCCACCAACTCGGTAATATTTTCGTTCTTGTAGTACGCGTAAAAGCTTCACTTGCATATCTAGCGGCATTTCTCCAATTTCATCAAGAAATAATGTGCCGCCTTGGGCGAGCTCTATTTTACCTTTCTTACCTTTACTATTTGCACCAGAAAACGCCCCGCGCTCATACCCGAATAATTCGCTTTCAAATAACGCCTCTGGAATGGCACCACAGTTAATTGAAATAAAAGGTGCCTTCGCTGCCTCACTAGCTTCATGAATTGCTTTCGCAAATACTTCTTTTCCAACACCACTTTCACCGAGTATTAAAACGGTTGATTTCACCGAACAAACTTTTCTAGCTAATTGTATTGTTCTTTGTATAACAGGGCTCTTTCCATTCATCGCAAGAAAAGGATCTGATTCATCTTTATACTTTGCTACTTCTTGTTCTAAACGGTGCATTTCATGTGACATATTGAATAGTTTTTCATTTAATGCGACTTGATTTGTAACGTCAGTTTCTGAAACGACTGCTCCTATAATTTCACCGTTACAATAAACTGGATTTGAGTTAATTAATACGAACAAATCTGGACGAGGTTGATGGAACTGAGCGATTATACTTTTTCCGTCATGTAATGATTGCAAAATTTCCAAATCTTTATAGTCAAAAAAATGAGTGATAGGTTGCCCAATAATTTCATTATGCTTGACTGAAAAGATCTTTTCGGCGCCATCTGTCCAGGTGCAAACGCGTTCTTTATCATCGATGACTGTAACGGAAGAATCCGTTGTTTGTATTACGGTGTTATAAAAAGAATGGAGTTCATTGTATGACTTAACAAGAAACGGGATGATTTGCTGAGCTGTTATACAGCATATAGGCTCTTTATTTTCGTTCATTATGATAACCACTATTTCATTGGAAAACGCGTCAATTAAAGCGGTGAATGAATCATCTTCATATATTACTGCGCAGTTATATTTTTCTGTAGTAGAAGGGCGGTAATAATACTTTTCGTTAATTTGCTCAATATGTTGCAAGCAGTATGTATGATCAATGGATAAAATTTTTAGAAATTCTTTTATTGTGGGAAATGAGAATGCCATATTGTCCTCCTATTATGTATAAAAATTTTGACAGTGATAAAAAAATAATACACTTATTTACGATAAATTTAAAATATTTTTACAAATAAAAATATTATTTATAAAAATTGTATATATGTACAGTTGGCACGTCAATTGCATAAAAGAAAGTGAGAGCTTTAGGGGAAGGAGGAATATTTTGTGAGGCACTGCGACGTTTTAATAATTGGAGGCGGTATTATTGGCTGCTCGATCGCTTATTACACTTCGAAATACGGAAGAGACGTAACAATCATTGAAAAAGGAGAATTTGTCAGCGGGACGTCTTCACGGTGTGACGGAAATATTTTGGCTATTGATAAAGACCCAGGATTTGATAGTCAAATGTCGTTAGTAAGTCAAAAATTAGTAACGGATTTAAGTGAAGAGTTAGAGCACTCATTTGAATATAGGGCACCAGGAAGTATTCTCGTATGTGAGTCGGATGAAGAGATGGAAGCAGCGCAGCAATGGGTAAATCGTCAAAAAGAAGCTGGTTTACCATTTCGAATGCTTGATAGGCAAGATATAAGGGAAGAATCACCATTTTTCGCAGATGATTTATTAGGCGGGTTAGAATGCGCAACAGATTCGACTGTAAATCCGTATCTTCTTGCTTTTGCACTTCTTGCAGAATCGAAGAAATTTGGTACGAAAGCTTTTAATCATACGGAAGTAAAAGAAATGAAAAGAGATATAGACGGTTCATTTATTGTAGAAACGACAAATGGGACGTTTACTGCGAAGCAAGTGGTGAACGCAGCGGGTGTGTGGGCTCCGAAAATTGGACAAATGTTGGATGTAAATATCCCAATTGAACCGAGAAAAGGGCATATTATTGTAGCTTCAAGGCAACAACACGTTGGTTGCCGTAAAGTAATGGAATTTGGTTATTTAATTTCTAAATTTGGCGGACAACGAAAAGTGGATGCTTTAACTGAAAAATATGGGGTAGCCCTTGTATTTGAGCCGACAGAAAGCCAAAATTTTTTAATTGGTAGTAGTAGAGAATTTGTAGGGTTTCATACGAGGATAAATAACGAGGTTATTAAATGTATTGCGAACAGAGCAATTCGCTTTTATCCAAAAATGGTGGATATGATGGTGATTCGTTCCTATGCTGGGTTACGTCCGTGGACAGAAGACCATTTGCCGATCATTTCACGTGTGGAACATATCCCGAACTACTTTATAGCAGCAGGGCATGAAGGGGATGGCATTAGTCTTGCTGCAGTTACAGGAAAAGTGATTGAAGAGTTATTAAACGAAAAAGAAACAATCATTCCTATTGAACCACTTCGTTTGAGTCGTTTTACAGAAAGGGTGTTAAACGGATGAGGTCACAAAGAGTCTTTACGACGATTGATACACATACGGGCGGGAATCCAACGAGAACATTGATTAGCGGCCTGCCTAAGTTAATAGGAGAGACGATGGCAGAGAAGATGATACATATGAAAAAGGAGTATGACTGGATTCGTAAATTGTTAATGAATGAACCGCGTGGTCATGATGTAATGTCAGGAGCACTATTAACAGATCCGTGTCATCCTGAAGCAGATATTGGTGTTATTTACATAGAGACAGGTGGATATTTACCGATGTGTGGTCACGATACAATTGGTGTATGTACAGCTTTAATTGAATCAGGTTTCATTCCGGTAGTTGAACCGATTACCTCGCTAAAGTTAGACACACCAGCCGGATTAGTTGAAGTCGATATATTTGTTCAAGATGGAAAAGCGAAAGAAGTCTCCTTTTGTAACATTCCAGCTTTTTTACTGAAAAATATTACAGTAGACGTCGAAGACATTGGAACTGTAGAGGCTGATATTGCGTATGGAGGGAATTTTTATGCCATTATCGATGCGAAATCAGTAGGGTTAGAGTTAGTACCAGAAAATGCATCTACAATCATAGATAAGGCAATTCATATAAGAAATATCATCAATGAAAAATTTGAAATCATTCATCCAGAGCATTCGTTCATTAGAGGATTAACCCATGTTGAATTTTATACAGATCCTACTCATGAAAGCGCTCATGTGAAAAATACAGTTGTCGTTCCGCCTGGAGGAATTGATCGTTCTCCATGTGGTACAGGAACATCAGCAAAGTTAGCGGTATTATATGCGAACCAAAAAATTGAGATTGATGAAGAGTTTGTTCATGAGAGTATCGTTGGTTCTTTATTTAAAGGGTGTGTCATAAATACGACAAATGTTGAAAATATTGAAGCGGTCGTAACGAAAATTACAGGTTCAGCTTGGCTTATGGGGATGCATAGATTTTTTTACAATGAAAAGGATCCACTGAAAGAAGGCTTTTTGCTAATTCCGCCGATGGAACATGAAACGGAGGATGTAAAATGAACATTCAAAAAATGTATACAGCAGTAGACGTACACGTAAATGGCGAGGCATTCCGTGTAATAAAAGATGTACCATGCAAGTACTACTACAATTTAGAACAATTAAACGAACAATTTTCAGGTGAATTAGCAGAAGAAATGCAGCTTTTATTAAATGAACCGCGTGGTTTTATCGGTTTAAATGGATGTATCGTCGTTCCTTCTATTCATCCGGAAATCGATGCAGCTGTATTATTTTTTAATCATGAAGGGTCAATACCTCTTCATTACGGAGGTATTGTCGCAGTCATAACGATGTTACTAGAAAGCGGATATTTAAAAAAGAGAGAGACGAATCAATACAAAATCGAAACGTTATCTGGCATATTTTTAGTCCATGCGTATGTAGAAAATGATGAAGTTGTATCTGTTTCGTTTGAAAGTAAAGTATGTTATATGATTGAGAAAAATTTACAAGTTGAAAATATAAGTTACTCTCTCATACAGGCAGATAAAGTATACGCAGTTGTAGAAAAAGATGCGTATTCACCAGAAATTCATATTGAAAACATTTCTGAATTGAAAAAATGGGGAGAAAGTACACTACAAGCTATACAAAAACAGTCGTTAATAAAAAGGCTTATTTTAGTAGATTCTTCGCAAAAAGAAAAGAACCATATAAAGTCGATTACCTTTCATGAAGATAACTTTATCGTACGATCGCCAGGTTTTGTTTCTACTATTGTGTCTTATGTTCACGCGTTATTTAAAAATGATTATATAGCGGATAAACCTTTTATAAATGAAAGTATATGTAATAGTTTTATAGCAGTTGAAAAAGTGAAGAAGGAAGAACTGGTTTACATTTTCCGTTTTGAAAGTAGAGGTTTTATTACAGGGATGCAGACGTTTCTATTAGACTCTACAGATCCGTTTCCGACAGGATTTTTATTAAAATAGTAAAGGGAGAGATAAATATGAAAAATATTAAAGGGGCATTTCCAGTATTAATCACACCGATGGATGAGTTTCAAGAAATTAATTGGAACGGTGTAAAACAAAATGTAAACTACTTTATTGAGCAAAAAGTGGCTGGCATTATTATAAACGGAAGCACAGGAGAGTTTGTTAGTTTGTCAAAAGAAGAACGATTTAAAATGGTAGAAACAGTATTAAAAGAAGTGGATGGTCGTATTCCGGTTATTGTTGGAACTGCTGCGGAGACGACGAAAGAGACGATTGAATATACGAAACATGCAGAAGCGTATGGAGCGGATTGTGCATTAATTATAAATTCGTATTATTGTAAACCGAAAGAAGAGGAAATATATTTTCATTTTAAAGAAATTTCAAACGCTGTAAATATTCCAATTATGTTATACAATAACCCGTTTACATCTGGTGTTGATATGAGTACAGAACTCATGCTACGCATTGGAAAAGAGTGTGAAAATGTTACACATATTAAAGAATCTAGCGGAGATATTCGAAAAGCAAGAGATTTAGTAAGACAAGGCGAAGGTGCGTTTCAAGTATTCTGTGGATCTGAAGATTTAGTTATGGAATCTTATTTAGTTGGTGCGACGGGCTGGGTTTCAGTAGCAGGTAATATCGTACCGGGACTTGTTACGAAAATGTATGAGCATTTCCAAAATGGTGAATTAGAAAAAGCTTGGGAAATAAACGATGCGATTTTACCTCTTTGTGAGTTTCTTGAAAGGTCCGGAAAATATGTACAAATCGTTAAACGCTCAATGGAATTACACGGGCAAGCTGGAGGGCCTTCTCGCTATCCGAGACTCGGATTAACTGAAGAAGAGAATCAAAAGCTTCAAATGATTATTTCAAAAATTGCTGCTCATGCAGCTGTTTAAATAAGGAGGAGAGCATATATGTTAACGAAAAACATTGAACTAAAACCAAAAGTGAAAGCGTTTTTAAATGAAGAAATTAAAATGTTTATTAATGGTGAATTTGTTCCTTCCATTAGCGGGAAGACATTTGAGACATACAATCCAGCAACTGAAGATGTTTTAGCTGTTGTATGCGAAGCACAAGAAGAGGATATTAATGTCGCAGTAAAAGCGGCAAGATCTGCATTTGAATCAGGACCTTGGGCAGAAATGACTACTGCTGAAAGAGCACATCTTATTTATAAATTAGCAGACTTAATTGAAGAGCATGGAGAAGAATTGGCGCAGTTAGAAGCTTTAGATAACGGGAAACCATATCAAGTAGCACTGGATGATGATATTGCAGCGACTGTAGAAAATTACCGCTATTATGCGGGATGGGCTACGAAAATTATCGGGCAAACAATTCCGATTTCAAAAGATTACTTAAATTATACACGCCATGAACCTGTTGGGGTTGTAGGACAAATTATTCCTTGGAATTTTCCGCTCGTTATGTCTTCTTGGAAAATGGGAGCTGCACTAGCGACAGGTTGTACGATCGTATTAAAACCAGCAGAACAAACGCCTTTATCGTTATTATATACAGCGAAACTTTTTAAAGAAGCAGGTTTTCCAAAAGGTGTTGTAAACTTTGTGCCAGGTTTCGGCCCTGAAGCGGGAGCTGCAATTGTAAACCATCATGATATTGATAAGGTAGCCTTCACAGGTTCAACAGTTACAGGAAAATATATTATGCGTCAATCTGCAGAAACTATTAAACATGTAACGTTAGAACTTGGTGGTAAATCACCAAATATCATTTTAGAAGACGCTGATTTAGAAGAAGCGATTAACGGCGCATTCCAAGGTATTATGTATAATCACGGCCAAAATTGTAGTGCTGGATCTCGCGTGTTCGTTCACCGAAAACATTACGAAACAGTCGTAAATGAACTAGTAAAAATGGCGAATAACGTGAAACTTGGAGCAGGTATGGAGAAGGAAACAGAAATGGGTCCACTCGTATCTAAAAAGCAACAAGAGCGTGTACTACATTACATTGAACAAGGAAAAGCAGAAGGCGCTACTGTTGCTGCTGGTGGTGAACGTGCATTTGAAAAAGGTTATTTTGTACAGCCAACGGTATTCACAAATGTTACTGATGATATGACAATTGTGAAAGAAGAAATTTTTGGACCAGTTGTCGTTGTACTTCCATTTGATTCAACAGAAGAGGTAATCGAAAGAGCAAATCGCTCGTCATACGGACTCGCTGCAGGCGTATGGACACAAAATATTAAAACTGGACATCAAGTTGCCAATAAATTAAAGGCAGGAACAGTATGGATTAATGATTATAACTTAGAAAATGCAGCTGCACCATTTGGTGGGTTTAAACAATCTGGAATCGGTCGTGAGTTAGGTTCATATGCGCTTGATAATTACACAGAAGTGAAGAGTGTTTGGGTAAATATAAAGTAATAGAGAATCTAACTGTTAATAAATAGAGGAATGAAATAATGAGATAGGCGGACAACTGGAAGATTTAATAATAGTTGTCCGTTTTCTTATATATAAAATAGTTTTCAGAATAATGATAAGGGGGATTTGGATGGAGCAATTAGTAGAGTGGTTAGTAGGGCAAGTATGGAGTATTGGATTAGTTGTTTTCGCCTTAGGAGCAGGTGTGTATTTTACAATTGCAACTCGTTTTCTACAAATTCGTTATTTTAAAGAAATGATTAAACTATTATTTGAAGGGAAGAGCTCGGAGACGGGAATTTCATCCTTTCAAGCATTTTGTTTAGCGTTATCTGGTAGGGTTGGAATAGGTAATATTGCAGGGGTTGCGACAGCTATCGCTTTTGGCGGACCTGGAGCTGTATTTTGGATGTGGGTAATGGCACTATTAGGAGCAGCTAGTGCATTTGTTGAATCAACATTATCTCAAGTATATAAAAGTAAAGTTGGAAATGAATATCGCGGTGGTACACCATATTTCATTGAAAAAGGCTTGAAAATGAAATGGTTTGCAATCATTGTAGCAGTCGTTGTAACACTTTCATATGGCGTTTTATTACCAGGTATTCAATCTAGTAGTATCGCAGTGGGATTCGAAAACTCTAACGGTATTAGTAAATATATAACGGGTATATTGTTAGTCTTATTATTAGCAGCAATCATTTTTGGTGGCGTAAAGAGAATTGCAGGCGTTTCACAAATGCTGGTTCCATTTATGGCAATTGGATATGTAATTGTTACATGTATCGTATTAATTGCGAATGTAACGGAAATTCCAAGTATGTTTGCTTTAATTTTCTCTAGTGCTTTCGGTATAAATGAAATGTTTGGTGGAATCGTCGGTGCAGCAATTGCATGGGGCGTAAAGCGCGCTGTATTTTCAAATGTAGCTGGCGTTGGAGAAGCGACGTATAGCTCTGCTGCGGCTGAAGTATCTCACCCAGCAAAACAAGGGTTAGTTCAAGCATTTTCTGTATACATTGATACAATTGTCGTATGTACAGCGACAGCTCTTATGATTTTAATAACAGGTATGTATAATGTTATACCGGAAGGGAAAAGCGCTATTGTAAAAAATATAGGGAATGTTGATGCTGGCCCAATTTATACTCAACAAGCAGTTGAAACTGTTATGACTGGGTTTGGTCCATTATTCATTTCAATCGCAATCTTCTTCTTCGCTTTTACAACTTTACTCGCTTACTACTATATCGCTGAAACGACACTTACTTATTTAGATCGTGAGCTTAAACATAGTTGGTTAAAACCAGTTTTGAAAATTGGATTTTTAATTATGGTTTACATCGGTAGTGTAGAATCAGCATCGCTCTTATGGAATCTTGGAGATTTAGGAATCGGTAGTATGGCATGGTTAAACTTAATCGCGATTCTACTATTAAGCAAAATTGCATTAAAAGTGTTAAAAGATTATGAAGCACAGAAAAAAGAAGGGAAAGATCCAGTGTTTGATCCTAAAAATATAGGGATTGAAGGACTAACTTTTTGGGAAGAAAGAAGTAAAGAGATTGAAAGGAAAAACTATAAAGAACAATCAGTAGTGGATGATAGTCTGAAATTGTAGTTATAATAAACTGAATATTCATTCTTTTTAGGTGGCGTATATTGCCTTCTTTTCATCACATACTACAATAGGTACATATAATTGGAATGGAGGTAATAATAAAATGGCGCACGAACAACATAGTTCAGTAAATGACGTTCTACATCATTATAAAGAAGGTATCGGTAGTTTTACAAACCAAATTCCTGAAATTGCTGAAACATATAATGCATTCACGCAAGCTTGTTTTCAAGAGGGTTCTTTAACAAAAAGGGAAAAACAACTTATCGCATTAGGAATTAGTCTAGCAACGCAAGATGAATATTGTACCGTTTATCATACAAAAGGTTGTCTTGATCAAGGGTGTTCAGATAAAGAAATTCTGGAAGCGTGTGGTGTATCAGCAGCATTTGCTGGTGGAGCTGCAATGAGTCAAGCAGTAACTTTAGTACAAGAGTGTTTAACAGAACTGAAAAATCATAAGCATTGAATAGAAAAGAACGTTTTAAACTTTATGTTTAAAACGTTCTTTTACGTGAGATTAAATTTGAGTATGAAAATTAGCTTGTATGTGATGTAGCAAAGTAAGATTCTTAAATATAGTGGGAATGAGAAACAACTATTTATTTTTAAGATTTTCTAAAAAGTTTCAATTGTTTCATATAATCAATAGCTTTTGTTTTGTTTTTTTGATTACATACATATTTGAATTCATTCTTATCTCGATAATAACTATTCATTATTTCCTTTGTAAGAATTCCATCGGAAATAGCTTTTTTAATTGCGCAATGTGGTTCATTTGTATGAGAGCAGTTAGAAAATTTACAGTTCTTAGATATCGCTTCTATATCCTCATATCCAAGATCAAAGTCGTCCTTATGATGTATTAAGTCAAATCCTATTTTGCTAATGATTAATCCCTCCATCATTCATACATTCTAAAAGTATGCTCTATTTAAATATATATTTCCTTTTAGTATTCTGTTATTCCTTCTTTAAAACTTGGTACAATGAAACAAAAGGGGGATTAGTAATGCAAAATTTAGTAATTGAAGAGATTAAGAAAATAAATGATGATATGGAAGAGCTTTCTAAACTTTTGAAAACGGTTGTAAATGATGGGGCGTCAATTGGTTTTTTACCTCCACTGGATCAAAAAGAATCAGCGAAGTATTGGGAAACTGTTTTAGCACCAGAAGTGATCTTATATGTTGCTAAAATAAATAATGAAGTGGCAGGGAGTATTCAATTACATTTAGTTACAAAGCCTAATGGGATTCATAGAGCTGAAATTTGTAAGTTAATGACTCATCCAAACTTTAGACGTAATGGCATTGGACGTTCACTTATGCGCAAAGCAGAGGAACGAGCAAAGCAAGAAAATAGGTCTCTTTTAGTACTAGATACGAGAGAAGGAGATCCTTCGAATAAATTGTATAAATCATTAGATTATCAAGAAGCTGGAAAAATACCAGAATACGCAATTTCTCCAAATGGTAATTTAGATGCGACAGTTATTTATTATAAAGTTTTATAGCTATTATGCTCAAATTCAAATAACACCGTCAATATTTTTCTAGCTGTGCTATTTGAATTTGTTTAATATACGAATTGAATTTGAGAAAGTTTTTAGAGGGTTCTTTTCGTAATGTCCCTCGACTTATAATGGATGTAGAGAAGATGACTAGGCAACTATAGTTATTTTCGCTTTATTATGGGAAAGGGGATGACGAGATGAAAACGAAAGGTTTACAGAAGGTGAAGAAAGTTATATTAAGTGGTGGCATATTACTTACGGGATTGTTAACTTTCGGTTTTTCAGAAAAAGCTTCCGCTCATGGATATGTTGAATCACCAGCGAGCCGCTCTTATTTATGTAAGCAAGGGGTAAATGTAAATTGCGGTCCGATTCAATATGAACCGCAAAGTGTAGAAGGAATAGGTGGCTTCCCGCAATCAGGACCTTCGGATGGTCAAATCGCAGGAGCTGGCCATTTCCCTGCTTTAGATGTACAGACTGTAGATAGGTGGAAGAAAGTTACTTTAAACGGTGGGACGAATACATTCAAGTGGAAACTAACGGCTCCTCATAGTACGAAAGAGTGGAAATATTATATTACGAAGAAAGATTGGAATCCAAATAAGCCTTTAACGAGGTATGATTTAGATTTAGTGCCTTTCTATGTGAAAAATGATGGAGGAGCTAGACCTGGAACTTCCGTAACACATGAAGCAAATGTGCCTACTGATAGAAATGGATATCACCTTATTTTAGCTGTGTGGGAAATTGCAGACACTGGGAATGCATTTTATCAAGTTATCGATG
This sequence comes from Bacillus cereus group sp. BfR-BA-01408, assembly GCF_022663305.1. NCBI lineage: Bacteria > Bacillati > Bacillota > Bacilli > Caryophanales > Bacillaceae > Bacillus > Bacillus cereus group sp. BfR-BA-01408. The sequence continues at coordinate 39,898 of NZ_JAKUFF010000003.1, forward strand.
TTAACCTTGTAAATAATGGTTTGGCATCGAATTTTCCGCTAAATCATGTAGTGCAAGCTCCTAGCTTATTTTAAATAAAGTGAAACTTTAATCAGTGGGGGTCTTACTGCACATTAAAGCGGGATAAAATATACATTTCGATCATCTAATTCATTTTAGATGATCTTTTTTTACGAAAAACGATGAAAAATATAGAAGAAAGTGCAATTATTTATAAAAAATTATGCTTTAAATATTGTCATATTTGCTTCTTTAAGATATCCTTTTCATGAAGAGGTGGAAAACATGGAAAAAGTACTAGTTTTCGGGCATAAAAACCCAGATACAGATGCAATTTGTTCTGCAATTGCTTATGCAGAATTGAAAAAAGAATTAGGAATGAATGCTGAGCCTGTACGTTTAGGCGAAATCAGCGGTGAAACTCAATTTGCGTTAGACTATTTTAAAGTAGAAGGACCGCGTTTTGTTGAGACAGTTGCAAACGAAGTGGACAACGTTATTTTAGTTGACCATAACGAGCGTCAACAAAGTGCTAACGATATCGAATCTGTTCGTGTGTTAGAAGTTATTGACCATCACCGTATTGCTAACTTTGAAACAAGCGATCCTATTTACTACCGTTGTGAGCCAGTTGGTTGTACAGCTACAATTTTAAACAAGATGTACAAAGAAAACGGCATTACAATTCGTAAAGAAGTTGCAGGTTTAATGTTATCTGCAATCATTTCAGATTCTTTACTATTCAAATCTCCAACTTGCACAGAGCAAGACGTAGCAGCAGCTCGTGAACTAGCGGAAATCGCTGGTGTAGATGCTGATAACTACGGCTTAGAAATGTTAAAAGCTGGTGCTGACTTAAGCGGAAAAACAATGGAGCAATTAATCTCTCTTGACGCTAAAGAATTCCAAATGGGTAATGCGAAAGTTGAAATCGCACAAGTAAACGCTGTTGATACGAACGACGTTCTTGTACACCAAGCAGAACTTGAAAAAGTTATCTCTGCAGTAGTAGAAGAAAAAGGTTTAGACCTATTCTTGTTTGTTGTAACTGATATCTTAACAAATGATTCTGTCGGTCTTGCGATCGGTAACGCAGCAAACGTTGTTGAGAAAGCATACAACGTATCTCTAGAAAACAACACTGCTACATTAAAAGGTGTAGTATCTCGTAAAAAACAAATCGTACCAGTATTAACAGAAGCATTCCAAGCTTAATTTTATTGAGTACAGATAGAAAAGGACAAGTAGTCGGATTGGCTACTTGTCTTTTTCTATCTGCAGAAAACAGAAGATTCAATTTTTTAATAGGGGGTTTGTGTATGCTTAATGAATTTGAAAGTAAATTACAGTCACTTTTAGAGCGAAATATTACTTCTGTTTTAGAATTAGAAAGTTGGCTTTTCGATGAACTGTGTGTAACCGCTGAAGTAGAAGAGGAGATAACAAGTAGTTTAATCGCCACGTATAGAGATACAGATGACAGAAATATGCGTGATTTACATATGTATAATCAAAATACAATTCAACCACTTTTAAAAAGATACACTGCAAAATTTGACGAGAAATTTAGAGAGTGTCCGTTTTTCGACTTATTAGATGAGCAGAAATATGGATTTATGAAAAAAGCAAGATTTGTGAAGAGTAGAATGTTTAATGAAGAAAATATTGCTCTTTCTATTAAAGAGCAAGAGCTTATTACGAGGTATAGAGAAATAATGTCTAACATAACAATTAATTGGGAGGGAGAGCAAAAGACGTATGCATACGTTAAAGCACAGCTAGATAACTCTAATAGAGCTATTCGTGAAAAAGCTTGGTACGCTTTATGTGAAGCAAGAAGTGCAGTGAAGATGGAAATAGATTGTATTATGAATGAGCTCGTACAATTACGGAATGAGCTCGCTTTAAATGCAGGATTTCATAATTATAGTGAATATGCTTATAAACAAAAAAACAGAGATTATAACATTGAAGATTGCTATAAGCTCCATGAATCTATAGAAAAGTATGTTGTACCAATTTGGAAACAATTAGGGAGTATTTCTAAAAAGAATCTCGGTGTAAAAACGTATCGCCCTTGGGATCTTACTCCATGTAATATACTAAAAGCTCCATTTCAAAATGCCATTGATTTATTGGATGGGTTGGAAGAAATGTTTCGGAAGACAGATTTATATTTTTATGAGGAATTTATCCATATACGAAAAGCAGGATTAATTGATGTAGAAGAACGTGAAAATAAAGCACCAGGAGCTGCTTGTTTTACCTTGCCTCATAGTAAAGAGGTTTTTGTGTATTCTAATTTTAGTCCATCATTTTATGCGATTAATGCGCTCATACATGAAGTGGGACATGCATTTCATTTTTATAAACAATTTAAAAATGATAGTAGCATGCAGGAAAGGTATCTTCGTGAAGAGGTGGCTGAGCTTTATTCCCTCAGTCTTGAGTTACTAGTAATGGATAAGCTTACTATTTTTTATAAGCAAGAGGATGAATATAAAGAAGTGCAGCGCGTACAATTATATCGTGCTTTGTCTTTATTATTGTCGTCAATTGCAGGAGATGTATTCCAACATTGGATCTATACAAATCCAAACCATACACCAGAAGAGCGTGATAAGAAATACGCTGAACTATGCAAAAGGTATCAATATTCATCAGTCAATATTGACGGATTAGAAGATGAAATTGGTTCGAGTTGGGTAGAGTCATTTCACTTTGTTCAGTTTCCTTTTTATAAAATTGAATATGCAATTGCGCAAATAGGAGCAATGCAATTGTTTCAAATTTATCGAGAGGATCCAGAAAAAGCGATTACTTTCTTTAAAGAGGGAGCGAGTGCAGACTGGAACCTACCAATACAAGAAATATATGAAAAAACAGGTGTCACGTTTGATTTTTCGGAAGAAAGGATAGAAAGTACTGCAAGTGTAATTGTTGATCTGATTAATGAATTAAAATAAGGATAGCATTAGCTATCCTTATAGCTGTTTGTTCGTAGATTTTTTCTTGTTTATATAAAATGTAATAATAGCTGTAATGAGAAAAATAGGTATAGCATACGCTTGCCCAACAAACAACTTCCAGCCCACATGATTATAACCTTGAGATGCTGGAGCAATCATAGCGATTACGCAAACAATAATATAGAGTACTAGTGCAGGGAGTATATTTTTCATTTGTTCACCTCCTTCTAAAGATAAAATATTTTATCATTCATATATTTTAATTAATATTAAGAGCTTTGAAAAGTAAATGTACCATTATTTGTAGTATTATAATATTTACAAAAAGTGTACTATGTTTAAATAGGGCAATGGGATTTCAAATCTTAAAAAAGTGAATTATTAGTAAAAAAGATGGTCATATGGTAAAAGATGTAATTTTTATATTTAATATCATTATATAGCATGTTGAGGGCAAAATGTATAAAATAATTAACTTTACTTATGCAGAAGAAGAGGTAAGAAATATATGAAAAGGTTATGTATAATTCCATGCGGAAAGAAGAAAATTTGGGATAAGTATCCGGATTACGGGTCTATGGAGGCAAAAGATGTATATATTAGCCCGTTCGGAAAAGCGTGTCAGGCGTATGCAACGATGTTTTTTGAGAATTGGGTTATATTATCGGCGAAGCATGGATTTTTAAGGCCAAATGATATTGTACTAGAAAACTATGATCTTGCTTTTAATTCAAAGAGTGATGAGATTATTAGTATGGAACAATTAAAACAACAAATGATTGAAAAAGACTTGCTTCAGTTTGATGAAATCGTTTTACTTGCAGGCAAGAAGCATAAGAAAGTAGTAACACAATTATATCCAGAAGGAACCATAACGTATCCGTTAGCAGGTTGTAAAGGGATTGGGTATATGTTGCAGAGGTTGAAAGAGGCAGTGAAGGAAGAGGAGGAAATATAAGTATAGTTTCGGTCACCATGAGCTTAAACTGTTTTTAGGGAGCTAAAACGTAAAATAGAGTTTTTAAGCATCGCCAAAAAGGTGATGCTTTTTGTTCGTGTCACCACTTTTTATATCGAAAACGATTTGCCTTCACCTATAGAAAATGTAGGACGTATGGGGACAGTTAAGATTGTAAGAGGGAATAGCAATAAGACAAGTTTTGAATATGATATTAAGAAAGGAGATGTTGATAAGTAAATGGCCAGATATAGTTTGCACGGAGGACACAATAGTATTGTTCAAGGGGCTAATTTTGGGAATCGGAAAGAACACGTTCTAGATAGGCAAGTTAAAGATGCTGTGGCGACTAAGTTAAGATCCCTAGGACACACGGTTTATGACGATACGGACGAGGTAGGGACAACTCAATCACAAAATTTAAATAATATCATTCGGAATAGCAATTCCCATGCTGTGGATTTAGTTATTTCTTTTCATCTTAATGCAAGTGATGGAAATGGACAGGGTGTTGAGGTTTTGTATTATGATCAGAAAGATTTGGCGGCTAAAATATCAGCTCAACTAGCAAAAGATATTGGATGGCGTGATCGAGGTGCGAAACAACGTACAGATTTAGCGGTATTAAATGGAACGAAGGCACCGGCTATTCTTATTGAATTAGGATTTATTGATAATGAATCCGACATGGCAAAATGGAATGTTGATAAAATCGCTAATTCTATTGTATTTGCTCTTACAGGACAAACTGGAGGAGGTGCAACGGACTTGCTCAAAGTAAAAACTGGTGGTGTAGCATTTAGCAATTTACAAGCTTTGGCTCAGGCGATGGTTGATGCGGGTATTGATGGACAAATTGTCGTTCAGAAAGATGGCATTGGTTATGCTATAACGAATGGCTATCCGTCCGGAAATATCGATAAATTTACAGCTTGGTTAGATGCACGTAAATGGTACTATGAGTACTTGAGATAAAACGAAAATTAGTTTGATTAAAAACTAAAAATTGTCTTATTTTTAGTTAACAAGTATATTAAGTAATTAATAATTATGTAACTATAAATATGGATAATGTATATGTAAAGTAGTACACAAAACCACCTGTCAGAAAGGTGGTTTTGTGTATCCCGCTTTAATGGGCAGTAAAATTCATACCTCAAAATTCGGATGAAGCTAAGAAATTAGCTGGGAATTGCACTGCTTGTGGCCTCCTACTGATTATAGTTTAGAGCTTTGTAGGTCTTTACTTATTAAACCCGTAATAATATTTTATTTTCTCAATACATAAGCCGAATTTTAAATTATTACTAAATAATACAATACTTCTCATACTATTTATTAGATGATAATAGCAAAAAAACAAGCTTTGAATATAATAACGAAAAAGGAGATGTTAAATGATGGGTTGCATTGTAGATATTTCGAAATGGAATGGCGACATTAACTGGGATATTGCAGCACCACAATTAGATTTTGTAATTGCACGTGTGCAAGATGGTTCAAATTATGTAGATCCTTTATATAAAAATTATGTACAAGCAATGAAAGCAAGAAATATTCCGTTTGGTAATTATGCGTTCTGTCGTTTCGTTTCAGTAGAGGATGCACGGATAGAGGCGAGAGACTTTTGGAACCGTGGTGATAAAAATGCAACAGTTTGGGTAGCTGACGTAGAAGTAAAAACAATGAACGATATGAGAGCAGGTACACAAGCTTTTATTGATGAATTACGAAGATTAGGAGCTAAGAAAATCGGTTTATACATCGCTCATCATATGTATGCTCCATTTGGAATGGCAAATGTCAATTGTGATTTTGTATGGATTCCTCGTTATGGTGGTAACAAACCAGCCTACCCATGTGATATTTGGCAATACACAGAAACAGGGAATGTAGCCGGCATAGGAAAATGTGATTTAAATAAGTTAATGGGAAATAAACCGTTAGTTTGGTTTACTAATCAAACTGTTGAACAATCGACAAAACAAGAAGGAGTTGGAATTATAGTGAATAAATTTAGTAAAGTTGTTACGTATGAATTTGGTACAGCGTTAGTAGTAGAAATGTTAGGAATGATGGATGCTCTTGGGTATGAATCTCGTATTATCTCATATGGAGATAAACAAGGATTAGTTAGATTTGAAACAGCATATCGCCAAGGGAATGAATTAGATCGAGCGACAGCGTGGTTAGATGCTAAAGGACTTAAATATTTTTATACAAAAGAATAGTTTGCTAAATAAAAAGCCGTCATGTGACGGTTTTTTATTTTTATGTAATCTTTTAACTCTACTTATAATATGGAGAAAATAGACTAACAAACAAGCCATTGTATACTTTCAAACATAGAATATGATGCATTCTATCAAGGAGGAAGCATATTTATGAGAAATACTTGTCATTGTGGACATTTTTAAGATTGTAATAAATTTTGGGATGATTTGATGTTTGGGAGATGTAAACGTAATGATTTTCATGAGTGTTGTTGCAAAGAGAAACCGAAGTGTGAGTGTGAAAAATGTCATTGTAAAACAAAAGCGAAATGCCATTGTAGGCACGAAGAGGAAGGGTATTAATAATAAAAAAGAGTACGATACGCACTCTTTTTTGGGGTGATTATATTCCATCTTGAACAGATTTCTTTACAACTAACCATGTGTCTTTCTTTTTAATCGTTATAGCTACATTAGTTCCATTAGATTCCTTATAAAAAATATATCCATTGTTTGAGTTTACATATGTGACTGGTTCGCCTATGCAATCTCGCGAGCAGGATTTGTTGACTAGTTCAATTAGGGAGAGTTCGCTTGGATCTGTTTTACTTGCTTCTATAACAGCATCAAGGTTCGTTTTTCGATAGCCTTGTAAGTTGATATGAAAAAACTGCTCTATTTCTCCTGTAATGCTAGTATTCATTACTTCTACTGAATTCTTTTTTTCTTGAAGAAATCCGTTTTTATAAAGTAATTTTGTATATCCAATCCATGCTATTAATACTAGCATGAAAAATATACCCGTCATTTTAAGCGTTCGTAGTCGTTTACTTACAATAGTTTCTGAGTATTTCATTCAGTCTAATCCTCCAATGTTTTTAATTTAAAATATGCTTGGATACATACTTTTAGAAGAGGATGAAATTTGATGAGTTTTCAATAAAAAAGAAAACATCCAGAGTTAGATGCTTTCTTTTTTGTATTTTTTGCTATCTGTTAGTTACTTGTTTCATAAGTGGTCTAATTTCTTTAACCGGTGGTTTTTTATCGTATACATCAACGTAAGAAAAATAATAATTTAAGTTTCTGAGAATTCCTTTTCCTATTTTAGCACTTAAGAAAGGAAAGACTTGTCCAGTATAATCATCAAGAGATTTACAGTAGTATTTTTCATCTAAATATATACTGTATTTACATGTTAGTTCTACTAGTGAGTTTCCTTCATCATCAATTACTTCCTTAGAATCAATAATGTCTATTAATGCGAATTTTTCATTTAGATAAACTTTCTTCTTTTTCTCATGTTTATTTGTGAGTATAAATACGAGACCAATGGCGTTAATCAAACTGTTTCCTCCTATAAAAAACGGATATTAATAAAATATATCGATATACGTTAAATGTAAAGAGGACAGGTGAAATATCATTGATAGAAAGTTCAATAAGCCGATTTGGTTTTCAAATCGGCTTATTGTTATTGAAATACTTGCGGGAATTGCTTTACGATTGCGTTTGTTATCATGTCGGCCATTTCTAAAGCTTCTTTTTCAATTTTATCGTACAGTTTTACGCCTGCTTCATAATCTTTATTTAGGAATGCCAGTGCTTCTGCCTTAGTTAGTGCTAAATGTTCATAAAACATGTTTCTAAATGCTTCTTTATCAATATATGGGTTAATGCTAGTAAGAAATGCAACAATTTCATCTCCGTTAGCGTACCATTTTTTCTCTATAGCAGTAGCTGAATTTTGATCACCAGCTTTTGCTGCTTTCACAAGATCCGCTGCAATTACTAAGTGGTCTTTAATTAGTGCACTATATTTTTTTACAGCATCCTCACCATAGAATGGTTCAAGCGACAGTCCCATATGTGTTGCATTTTGAAGAAGCCGCCCAACTGTAATGTTTACGTCAGGTAAATTAAAAACAATACTTATAATAGCTAATCTCGTCCAAGCAACGTGTTGTTCCCATAAGGAACGCATATAACCTTTTAAAAAATTCTCGTTTTTACTAATTCGGTAATTACGTACAGATGTATCAAACTGTACATAAGGGTTATGATAGGGGGAGTAATACGATTGCCAATAAGGATACATAAACGGTAACACTCCTTTGAACATGTATAACTCAAAGTATGATGGGAATTTATATTTAGTTACGTGTCCTCGCTTATTTTTAAAAAATGAGTGTTTTAATTGTGATATACAGATAAAGCGAATATAAAGTAAAAGATGCTCTGCAAGGGAAGTTGCAGAGCATCAAAAGGGTATTGCCGAGATGTCGGACTCGACTACGTAATATTATCATAAAATTCGCTTAAAAAAACCTGGTAAATGTGTCCAAATGAAAGTGTATCTTTAATAAAGTCAAAGGGATCTGCTTCCCGCGGCAGATCCCTTTGACTAGATAATGTCGATGAGCAAAAACTCATCTGGAGTACTTTAATAGTAACAAGTGAAATTCGTTTTGTGTATTGAGAAAAAAAGATTTACCTTATTAAATGTTAAAAACTTATATTTTACTTCTTGCTATTATCATCATTTGTTGTGAGTGGAGTATGGTTATAAAATGGAGAAAAGATTTACAATCACATCTAAAAGTGTACTGAAATATATATAAATCAAAAAAGACCTGCACAAATAAGCAGGTCAACTTAAGGGGGTTATCAAACAGAATATTTCATATGTTAACAACTGTATTGTATTAAGTCTATAAGGTTCATATTGAGAAAATTATTATGAACGATCTATTTCGCACGTGTATTAACGTTTAAAAAGTTGAGAAAGAAAATGAAAAAGCTTTCTATAAGAAAATAATGGTTGGTACTTATAGTATGATTCATATTTCCACGCTTCATTATTTGAGAATTGGGGTTGGTTCGATACGCTTTTCTGTTTGATGAAACTAATATTATGGTGCTTCATATAGTAACCTCCTGAATTCATATGTATAAGATTAGTAGTATTCAAGGAGAATTAATAAAATGTGTATTTATTTAGAAATTCGTTATAGTTGTTAATCCATCTCTAAAACGTAAAGAAGCATAAAATAATGAAAAAGCAGGACGTTAGTCATGTATTCATCACTTTCATGACCCATAAGAGATGATATAATAGGAGTAGATGAAAGATAAAGAAAAGCAGGTGACTCTTTTTTGTTTACAAAAGCACAAGAACTTTTAGCGTCTTATTTCGGTTATTCGTCATTCCGAAGAGGACAAGATGAAACAATTAAAAATGTATTAGATGGGAAAGATACAGTTTGTATTATGCCTACAGGTGGTGGTAAGTCAATTTGTTATCAAATTCCCGCATTAGTATTTGAAGGAACAACGTTAGTTATATCGCCTTTAATATCGCTTATGAAAGACCAAGTAGATACATTAGTACAAAATGGTATTTCAGCTACATATATTAATAGTTCTATTTCGATTACAGAAGCGAATCAACGAATTCAATTAGCGAAACAGGGCCATTATAAGTTACTTTATGTAGCGCCAGAGCGACTTGATTCAATGGAGTTTGTTGACCAACTGATCGATATGAAAATCCCGATGATTGCCATTGATGAGGCGCACTGTATTTCGCAGTGGGGACATGATTTCCGTCCGAGCTATTTACATATACACCGTATATTAGATTATCTTCCAGAAAAGCCGCTCGTATTAGCATTAACTGCTACGGCAACACCACAAGTTCGTGATGATATTTGCAACACGCTTGGAATTAATCAAGAAAACACGATTATGACAACGTTTGAGCGCGAGAACTTATCATTTTCTGTTATTAAAGGACAAGATCGTAATGCATATTTAGCGGATTATATTCGTCAAAATCAAAAGGAATCTGGGATTATATATGCAGCTACTAGAAAAGTAGTTGATCAGTTGTATGAGGATTTAATGAAAGCGGGAGTTTCTGTATCAAAATATCATGCTGGTATGAGTGATAACGATCGAAATGAGCAACAAGAACTCTTTTTACGTGATGAAGTGAGCGTAATGGTAGCCACATCTGCGTTTGGGATGGGTATTGATAAATCGAATATTCGTTACGTTATCCATTATCAGCTTCCAAAAAATATGGAAAGTTATTACCAAGAAGCAGGACGTGCTGGCCGTGACGGATTAGATAGTGCATGTATATTGCTTTATTCTTCTCAAGATGTACAAGTACAACGCTTTTTAATTGATCAATCGACAGGAGAGTCTCGTTTTTCAAATGAACTTGAAAAACTGCAAAATATGACTGACTACTGTCATACAGAACAATGTTTACAATCATTTATTTTGCAATACTTTGGAGAAGAACCAAAAGAAGATTGTGGCCGCTGCGGTAATTGTACAGACGACCGAGAAAGTATCGATGTGACGAGAGAATCGCAAATGGTTTTATCTTGTATGATTAGGACGAACCAACGATTTGGTAAACAAATGATTGCACAAGTACTAACTGGATCTAAAAATAAGAAAGTCATTGAATTTAATTTTCATACTTTGCCAACTTACGGACTTTTATCAAATCGTAGTGTAAAAGAAGTGAGTGAATTTATTGAGTTTTTAATTTCAGACGAGCTAATTGCAGTTGAACATGGTACTTACCCGACACTAAAAGTTACGGAAAAAGGGAAAGAAGTGTTACTTGGTAAAGAGAATGTTTTACGTAAAGAACGAGTAGAGACAAGACAAATCGTTCAAGATCATCCTTTATTTGAAGTACTTCGCGAAGTACGTAAAGAAATTGCGCAAGGAGAAGGGGTACCTCCATTCGTTATTTTCTCTGACCAAACGTTGAAAGATATGTGCGCAAAAATGCCGCAAAGCGACTCTGAACTTTTAACTGTGAAAGGGATTGGTGAACACAAACTTGTGAAGTATGGTTCGCACTTCTTACAAGCAGTTCAGCACTTTATTGAGGAAAACCCAAACTATGCTGAAACTATTAAAACAGAAGTGGTGACAGAGCGGAAAAAATCAGGGAAAGCTTCAGCAAATTCTCATTTGGAAACGTATGAAATGTATAAACAAGGTATTAATCTAGATGAAATTGCGAAAGAACGTGGATTATCAAGACAAACGATTGAAAATCATTTAATTCGTTGTTTTGAAGATGGAATGGAAGTAGACTGGAACAGTTTTGTTCCTGCAGAATACGAACAACTGATTGAAACTGCTGTGCAAAATGCTGATGGTGGTCTGAAATCGATTAAGGAACAACTTCCGAATGAAGTGAGTTACTTTATGATTCGTGCTTATTTACAAATTAGAAAGTAGTGACATGTAAAGGGGATAGGGATTTATGCATCACGTTTTTGTGTATGGCACGTTAAGAAAAGAGCAAACGAATGCTCATTATATGCAAGGTGCAATATGCATTGTAGACGAAGCATGGACGTATGGCAAATTATTTGATACAAACGAAGGGTATCCAGCGATGATTTGTTCAAATAAAGATAAGGTATATGGAGAAGTTTATGAAGTAAATGATGCTGTTCTGCAAAAATTAGATGAACTGGAAGAATACACAGGTAATGCAGAGAGTGATTTATATGACCGAATCACCGAAACAATATACTTTGGTGATAGAGAAATACGTGCATTTGTGTATGTTGCTCAAGACAAAGAGATGCTGAAGAAAGTTATCATTTCTGGTGATTGGGTAGAATATCAAAAAGGACAATAAGAGCAGCCGTAGAGCAGATAGTGGGATTTTCCGTTATCTGCTTTTTGTTTTACTAATTCCAAAATTCTTATTATTTTGATAAATTGTGAATATAAGGAATTTCATAGGTGTCAGAAAATTAGTCGGTCACCTACAGCGGGAAAACTTATTACAGGAGGAGAATAATGAACGAATTAGATGTGAGGGAGTTTTATCAAAAACAATTTGAACTGTCGAATTACGATATAAATACAGAAAGCTGGTTAGAGCAGCTCGCTAAAGAAGTTAAAGAGCAAATTGGACATCCATTTCAGTCGATGTTAGAACTGGGAGCAGGAAATGGCGGTTTTGCAAGGGCGATGTCTAAGTTACGTGTAAAGATGACTACTGTTGAGCTTGTACGAGAGTTAGTTATGTTTGCAAAAGAGCATTCTACTAATGATATTGCTATTCATTGCGCTGATTTTTATAAAATTAATTTTGAAGAAAAGTTTGATGTTGTTAGTTATTTAGATGGGTTTGGTGTAGGAACAGATGATGAACAATTGATTCTATTAAAACGGATTAAAAATTGGATGAAGGATGATGGATGTGCACTTATTGATATTTATCAACCATTGTATTGGAAAAAGGTAAGTGGACAAGAAATGCTCTTAAGTTCAGCTATGAGAAAATATGAATATGATAGCATAAATGAAAGAATGTTAGATCATTGGTGGCATCCTAATAATCCAAATGATATAGTTACACAGTCTTTACGTTGTTATACGGTAGATGAGATTAGTAATCTATGTGCTGAAGCTGGTCTAAGTATTGTAGGATTCTTTCCAGGAGGAGCATATGACTTTGAAAAGCGAAAATATAAAGAATTAGCAACTTTAAACGAATGTTTGGCGTATCGAATTAAAATAGAAAAGAGTAGGGATTAATCTCTACTCTTTTTTTATTCGGAAAATTCCCACTAAAAACCTTGACTTTATAAATGGATTTTTAATACAATTATATTTCGACTGAAAATTTAGAACGGACAGGAGGGAATCATCATATGAACAACATTTTTGAAGAAGAGTTACAAAGAATGAAAGATACATTACGTACGATGGATGATCAATTAGAACAGCTCGAAAACATTCCGGTTTATTATGGCGATGATTTTAAAGAACAAATTCTTGAAAGTATGAGGGAGTCTAATAGACAAAATTTACGTATTGGTGTACAAGAGCCGTACTTTGGAAGATTAGATTTTCGAGAGGATGGTAAGGAAGATGTTATGCCGATTTACATCGGTAAAGTAGGTGTTTCAGATAAAGATACGATGAAACCAATTGTAATTGATTGGCGGGCACCTGTCGCAAGTATGTTTTATTCATTTACCGGCGGTGATGAATTAGCGTTTTATCAATCACCAGACGGATTAGTAGAAGGTGATGTTTATTTAAAGCGAAACATCTCTATTAGAAAAAGAGAATTAGAACGTGTTGTTGATACATATGTGAAAGGAAATGAAGATGTCTCGCATGCCGATGATTTTCTTCTATATCGATTAGGTGAGAATAAAGATAATAAACTAAAAGATATTGTTTCGACGATACAATCGGAGCAAAATGATATTATTCGTGCGGAAAGAAACTTACCACTACTTATTCAAGGGGTTGCAGGAAGCGGTAAAACAACGATCGCTTTACATCGTCTTGCTTTTTTAATTTATGAATATCGTGAGCAATTAGAAGCGGAGAGAATGATTGTTTTTGCTCCGAATAGTCTGTTTTTAGATTATATTTCGAGTGTACTTCCTGAATTAGGTGTCGGGAATATTAGTCAAACAACATTTCCAGACTGGGCATTACGTACGTTAGATGATTCGGTGAAACTGAAGCAGACGGAAGAAAAATTGAAAGAAGCATTTTCTATTAATCGTGATGAAAGAAAGATTATGCTTGGTAAATTGAAAGGTACGATAGAATTTAAGTCCTTTATTGAAGAGCAAATGGTTCAATTTGAAAAAGAACTAGTGCCAACAAGTAATTTTGAGGCATGGGATAAAGCTGTTATTCCAGTGGAAGATATAAAAAAATGGATGCAAGTTGAGTATAAACATTATCCATTAAAGAAAAGAAGAGAACGTTTAGTTGGCCGAATGAAGCGCTGGATTGAAATTGAACTAAAAAAGTATGGGGAAACAAACGAGAAGAAATTATTAAAAAAAGAAGCGACAAAGAGATTGAACAACTATCTGAAGTTTTGGCCGAAAATGAGCTCGCTTTCAATATATAGTTCAATATTGAAAAGCAAAGAAATACTCGAAGTATTACCCGAGGAACTTGTGAAAGAAACGGAGAAGAGTTGTCGTAAAAAAGAAGTGTATGTAGAAGATTTACCCGCTTTAATTTACATACATCATCGCATAACAGGTATTGAAATCGGGCAGAAATTTCATCACGTCGTTATTGATGAAGCGCAAGATTTCTCACCATTTCAAATTTATGTATTAAAAGAAATTACACTAGGTAACTCTTTCACTATATTAGGTGATTTATCTCAAGCAATTTATGATTATCAAGGGATTGAAGATTGGAGTGCTTTTAAGGAAGTATTCCAAGAAACAGGCTATTATGAACTGACGAGAAGCTATCGTTCTACAAAAGAAATTATAGAATTTGCGAACGGAATAATTAAAAATGCAGAGATTCCAGTAGGGCTTGCAATGCCAGTTTTCCGTAGTGGTGAAGAAGTGAAAATAATTCATACAGAAGAACAGTTTACTGAAATTGTAAAGACATTAAAACATCTACAAAGTGAAGATGTGAAAACAATTGCGGTAATAGGAAGAACAGACGGTGAGTGCCGCGATATATATGAGAAATTAACAAATGCAGGATTGGCTGTAAACTTCATTGAAGCAGATCAAAGTAAATATGAAGGTGGTATTTCAGTAGTACCTGTATACTTAGCGAAAGGGTTAGAATTTGATGCTGTTCTACTCATTGATGTTGATGCAGAACATTATAAAAATACGAAACATGATGCAAAGTTATTATATGTTGGATGTACAAGGTCGCTTCATGATTTATGGATTTTCCATAGCGGGGAAGCATCTCCGTTAATTAAGAAATAAAAATTCAAGAGGATTTTCTAGTAATGAATAGGAAAGCCTCTTAGTTTATCACGCTTTAATGGGCAGTAAGACCCCCACCTCAAAATGCAGCGAAAGTAAAGAAGTTAGGTGGGGCGCGGGCTGCCCATAAAAGCCCGATTGGTGAGGGCTGATTAAAGTTTCACTTTATAAATATATAGGAGACATGATAATGATTACAAAAGTAATAACAAAGAGAAATTGGGAAATCGCAAAGATAAATGGAGAGATTAATGAAGTTTCACTAAAAGAAGAGGGATTTATTCATTGTTCATTTTTAGAACAAGCTTTAAACGTTGCGGAAAAATATTTCATTCATGAAGAAGAGGTTTTATTACTGACAATTGATCCATCCTTAGTGAAAGCAGAAATAAAATATGAACTTGCTTCTAACGGCCAAGAATATCCGCATGTTTACGGAGCAATTAATATAGATGCAATTATAGATGTTGTTCCATTTCCTAAGGAAAAAGGAGAATTTATATTACCAGAGTAAGCATTTTGAAAGGAAGAAAATCATGATAAGGGACGCAACGGAAAAAGATGTAACATACATTTTAGATATTTATAATGATGCCATACTAAATACAACAGCTGTATATGCATATAAACCTGTAACCTTTAAAAATAGAATAGATTGGTATGAACAGAAAAAGGCTGATGGTTATCCGATTTTTGTATACGAACTAGATAATAAAGTAGTAGGATTTGCAACATTCGGTCCGTTTAGAGCTTGGCCTGCCTATAAATATTCAATTGAACATTCTATATACGTTAATAAGGA
The DNA here is from genome assembly GCF_022663305.1 of Bacillus cereus group sp. BfR-BA-01408. NCBI lineage: Bacteria > Bacillati > Bacillota > Bacilli > Caryophanales > Bacillaceae > Bacillus > Bacillus cereus group sp. BfR-BA-01408. The sequence goes on from NZ_JAKUFF010000003.1 coordinate 55,617, forward strand.
ATATAGAAATAGAGGAATTGGGACATCTTTAATGAAAGAACTGATAGCCATTGCACGGGAAAGAGAGTATATGACTTTAATTGCTGGAATTGATGCGGAAAATGAGAGAAGTATTGCTTTACATGAAAACTATGGATTTGTTCATGCAGGGACGATTAAAAAGGCTGGTTATAAGTTTAATAAATGGCTAGATTTAGCTTTTTATCAATTGGAGCTTAATGGCCCTAAAAATCCTTTAGAAGAATAGAGATTTTTCGTAAACATGTATCTTTTAGGTAGCAAGGAGCAATTCATGCTACCTTTTTCCTTTTGTAATATCCGATTTAATCTACTAAAAAGGGTTTATACATTCTATATTGAATTATTAAAGGTGATAAAACGATATGAAATGAGGAATGAAAATGGAAACTGTCATTCAAAAAATGAAAGAGATACAATCTGATCATGTTGGAATAGCTATTTATTCTACAAAAAGCAATCGTATAGTTGCTTCATATAATAGTGAAATAAATATTCCGTTAGCATCGGCAGCAAAAGTAGTAATCGGATTTGTAGTAGCGCAAATGGTGAAGGAAAATAAACGTAATTGGAATGATATACTTCATCATGTTAAATTTAATCCAAATGAAGATAGTGCGCAGTTGTATCCACATTTACAAGGAAGAAGGACTTTAACACTTAGTAAAGCAGTAGAAGTGATGATAGCATGTCATGATAGTTACGTTGCACAGTCAGTTGTAATGTACTGTGGTGGATGGGATGCTGTGAAAATGTATGCCCAAACGTACTTGTCAAAAATTCATATACAAGAGGACGCTAGGGATGAGAAAAATGTTGGAGAATTAAATGAGGTTCTTTCACTTTTAGTACATATTTTTCAGGGTTATAAATCAGAAGCAGAATTATGGGAACCAATTATTAGCGGCATGGTAAGACAGCAAGGTGAATATGAAGGAATACATTCATATCACTTAGCTCATATGACAGGTGGACTATCTTCAGCTGCAATAAATATTGGTATAATAGGAATATTCAACGAATTCCCGTTTCTTTATGTTATTGGGGGAAAAGATTTACCTAATCGATGTGAAAATAAAGAGGTAGATGAAGCTTTTGCAGTAGCTTTGAAATACATATACAAAGAATATAGTGAAAGTATGCTAGGAGTGAGCAATTGAAAAGAAACTTAAAGACATCAACAATCATTATTTTAATTGTAACGATTATTGCTCTTGAAGTGGGTATCGCACTATACGATCACAATTTGTCATTAGATACTATTTATTTTGCAGCGATCCTCATTTGTATTGTATTACTTTTTGGTACACGTGTTTCTGAGAAGAAAGAGAGACGAAGAAAAACAGCTCTTTTATTTTGGCCATCTATTTTATTATCTATCGCTTCTTTTGCAGTTATAAGTTATATAAGAGTAGGCTATGTTTCTGTGCCAGGGATAATTGGTTTTTCATGCTTTATTACTTATGGTGGATTCGTATGTATTAGTATTTTAAAAAGGAAAAGTAAAAATAAAAGGTAACTTACTAAGTTGAAAGGAAGAAATATATGAAACATATAGAGAATGGTACTCGCGCTGAAGGAGAATACATAAAAAATAAGGTCATTCAATATAACATGTCTATTTTAACAGATGAAGCAAAACAGCCGATGGAACAAGTAAGTTTTGTTCTGAAAGATGAGGCTGGGAAAATCTTTGGCGGGGTAACAGGAACGATGTATTTTTATCATCTCCATATAGATTTTTTATGGGTTGATGATTCAGTTCGTCATGATGGTTATGGTAGTCAACTATTACATAAAATTGAAGACATTGCGAAGGAAAAAGGTTGTAGATTAATATTATTAGATTCATTTAGTTTTCAAGCGCCAGAGTTTTATAAAAAGCATGGTTACCGAGAATATGGTGTTGTTGAAGATCATCCTAAAGGGCATAGTCAACACTTTTTAGAGAAGAGGTTATAGGCATCAGGAGGAGTGGCAATCATATAATCGATAGTTTGGAATCCTAATCCTTTTAAATAATTTGCTACTACTTTACCTTTTCCGTTGTTACCACCATCAATAAGGATTGTTTCGCCACTTGGAGATTTAATAAAAGTAGCATCACCTTGTCCTACATCAATATAATGAACTTCTAACTCGCCTTTAGGCTTAGGAAGAGCCGGACGGAAACTAGGTTCTAATACACGCGCTAAAAATGCAGCGAACTGTTCACGAGTTACTTTTACATCTGGACCAAATGTACCATCAGGAAATCCAGCTGTAATATTATTTTGAGCTAAAATTTTGACATAATTGTAACCCCAATGATTAGATGGAACATCAGGGAAATTGACGTCTGCACCTGTAGGTTTCAAATTAAAAGTTTTAACTAAAACTACTGCCATTTCTTATAAGTAATTCAAAGTTTAATAGGTAAATATTTTATTAGTTGTTTTGTATTTCCATAAATTTGTTAATTTGAAATGATCTAACTTAATAGAGGAGATAGGAAAGGTATTAGAGAATTGTTTATATTGCAATTGTAAAATCCATATTATAAATTTATAAAATCATTTATAATAATTTGTATTATGTTAAATGGGAGAAAGAAAATGTATACGTATAAATTACAAGATGAGAAACCAATCTGTTCAGAAAAATTAAAGAGGCTTTACGATTCTGTCGGTTGGTGGCCAGAAAGAAAAGAAATCGATATTCAAAAAATGTTAAAAAACAGTATAGCAATTGGGGTATGGAAAGAAAATGAGTTAATTGGTTTTGCTAGAGTTGTTTCAGACGGTGTTTTTCGAGCGTACTTAGAAGATGTTGTTGTGCATGAGAGTGTAAGAAATAAAGGTATTGGTGAGAAGATGCTTACAATGTTGCTTGAAGAGATATCTCATATCAATATTGTGAGCCTATTTTGTGGAGAGAAACTTATAAAGTTTTATGGTCAACAGCAATTTCAAGTGACGAAACAAATTGTGATGCACCGTAATCAAATAGTGAAAGAATAAGAGGTGACAATTAGAATGATTGCGACAAGAGCGTACTGTTTATCGAAAAGAAAAGCGACAGAAGATTCTCCTGATGGTTGGAATGCAACATGTATGAGGCTTAATAATAAAATCTTTGCGATATTGAACCATGAAGAAGGCGAAAAAGCGGCAATAACATTAAAATGTGATCCAGAACTTGCGCTAAGATTAAGAGAAGAGTATCCAGAAACAATCATTCCAGGGTATCATATGAATAAAAAACATTGGAATACGGTGTATATACATAAAGATGTGGAACAGATGCAAATTAATAAGATGATTGATTGGTCGTATGATTTAGTTCTGCAGTCATTTTCAAAGAAAAAGCAGCAAGAGTTATTAGATTAATATGTATAAGGGGTGGGTGTGTTGAAAGACACGATTAAAGATACATATGATAAATTAGCGAGTACATATAAAGAAAATCTAGATGTCGCAAATCCATATAACAGCTATTATGAAAGACCAGCGATGATGGAGATGATTCCAAAGAGATTAGAAGGGAAGAGCGTGCTAGATGCTGGGTGTGCAGCTGGATGGTATACTTCTCAATTTGTAGAAAGTGGAGCAAATGTTACTGCAATTGACGTAAGTTCTGAAATGGTAAAAGCTGCAAAGGAAAGTATGGGTGATAAGGCAACGTTTCTTTGTCATGACTTGCAAGAAATATTACCGTTTGAAGATCATACTTTTGATGTAATTGTAAGTTCGTTAACCCTTCATTATTTAGAAAATTGGAATCAAGTATTTCAGGAGTTTCGTCGCGTACTGAAGCCAGGTGGAGAATTTATATACTCCATTCATCATCCTTTTATGGATTTTACAAAGTTTACTTGTGAAAATTATTTCGAAAAACAACTATTGGTAGATACTTGGATTAAACCAGATATTACAATAGAAGTTAGTTTTTTTAGAAGGTCACTTCAAGACATAATTAATGAAACAACAAATTGTTTTGTGTTAGAAAAAATGGTTGAACCGAGGCCAGTTGAAAAGATGAAAGAAGTAAATGAAAAATCTTATCATTATTTAAATACAAATCCACATTTTTTTATTGTTAAAGCAGTTAATAAATAGCTAGTAAAATGATTATATTTTACTAGCTATTTTGCAGTTTTAAATGATGAATTAGGAGTTTTGAAATGAATACGAAACGAAATAGATTACTATACGCAACGTTTACAATCCTTGTTATTATTTTAGGACTTAGTTCAAGAAAGTTTGCTTTTGCGCTGCCGGCTCTATTAAATGATTATTTAGGTGATGCTTTATGGGCGTTAATGATTTTCATTGGATTCGGATTTTTATTTCCTAAAATAGAAACGAAGAAATTGGCTTTTATTAGTTTAATGTTTTGCTACGGGATTGAAGTGAGCCAATTGTACCATGCCGAATGGATAGATAGCATTCGTGCAACGACTTTAGGTGGACTCGTGTTAGGTTATGGATTTTTGTGGAGTGATTTAGTGGCTTACACAATTGGTGTTGGAATAGGATTTCTTTTTGAGTTGATTTTATGGAAGAAATAAGTGAGTTTAAATGGGGGGATTTACTAAAATTAAATGAAGAGATGTTTTTCTGGATTTTTGCTAGTAAAGAAACTATTGCAGAATTAATAGAAAGGAGTGTGCAAACATGAAAAAAGTTATATTAATAGGTTCTGGTGGTTCAGGGAAATCTACATTAGCAAGGCATTTAGGAAATAAATTAAATATTAAAGTACATCATCTTGATGCGTTATTTTGGAAACCGAATTGGGAAGGGGTACCGAAAGAGGAGCAAAGAACGGTTCAGAATGAATTAGTTAAAGAAGATGAGTGGATTATTGATGGGAATTATGGTGGGACAATGGATATAAGAATGAACGCAGCGGATACAATTATCTTTCTTGATATTCATAGAACAATATGTGCTTATCGTGCTTTTAAAAGAGTTATACAATATCGGAATCAAACAAGACCGGATATGGGCGCGGGATGTAAGGAAAGATTTGATTTGCAATTTTTTAAATGGATATGGGAATATCCTAAGACGAAGCGACCTACAATTTTAAAGAAGTTAAATCAATTGAGTAAGGATAAAGATGTTATTATTTTAAAATCTACAAATGAAGTAAGACTATTTTTAGAGAAGTACGATGCTATAAATAGTTAGATTATAAAAAGAAATAACCTGGGGGGATAGAATTGGATAGATTTATTAGGCTAGTTGATTCTAATATGGTGAAAATTCCAACAGGAAAAGTAGAATTAAGAGATGATCGAATAAAGAAAGAATGGAAAGTCCAAGTTAATTCGTTTCTTCTTGCAAAGTATGTTGTAACGATGGAATTGTATGATGCGATTACGAATCATACATCAAATTTATCCAAAGATAAATACAAACCAGTTGTAAATATCTCATGGAATGATGCCATTATGTTTTGTAATCTGCTTTCAAAAAAAGCGGGGTTAAAAGAATATTATTCTATTAATGACGGTGGTCAAATTGTTAGTTGTAATTTAGATTCAAATGGGTACCGATTACCTTCAGAAGCAGAGTGGCAATATGCGTGTAAAGCAGGAACTACTGGATACATATATGGTGAATTGAAAAAGATTGCTTGGTATAATGAAAATTCAAACGGACAAATTCAAGACATCGGTAAAAAAGAGCCGAATGCATGGGGCTTGTATGATATGTTGGGGAACGTTTGGGAATGGTGTTATGATTTGTATGATGAAAAGGTGTATGGAGCATACCGGATTTTTCGAGGTGGTAGTTGGGCTGAAGAAGCTAGAGGTTGTGGCGCGACTTGTCGTCGCCGTAGTCATCCAACATTTTATATAGATGACCTTGGATTTAGGCTCGCTAAGTCCATTTAGAAGAATTATAAGAGCAAAATAATGTAGAGAAGATTTAAATTAAGGAGTGTTTAAAGTGGCACGTGTTTTATTCATTAATACTGGATCAGAAGGACATATAAATCCAACGTTGCAAGTTGTAGAAGAATTAGTTTCGCGCGGGGAAGAGGTAGTTTATTTTTCAATAGAAGCTTTCAGAGAACGTATTGAAAAAACAGGGGCTATTGTAAGAACAATTGACGACCAAAGATTTATAAAAGCATTTCTTTCCGGTGGTCGAAATTATTTGCAAGAAAGAATAAACGGTCTCTTATATACAGCAGATGTGGTAATACCTAGTGTTTTAGAGCAAATTGAAGGAGAGCAGTTTGATTACATCATTCACGATTCGATGTTTGGGTGCGGTCGTTTAATTGCTCAAATTCTAAAGCTTCCAGCAATAAATTCTTGTACATCTTTTGCGCAGGATGAAAGATCGTTTGAACAAATGTTAGATTACTTGTCTAAAAATATACCAGTGGAAGTTCAAGATAACATACATAATGATTTTGAACGCTTAACAAAAGGAATTTCAGAGAAATATGGTGTTGAAATAAACTCAACGTATGAAGTTTTTTGTAACCCAGCGCCACTCACTATTGTGTATACGGTTAAAGAGTTTCAACCTTTCGGTGATACGTTTAATGAAACATATAAATTTGTAGGCCCATCTATTTCTGCACAAGTAAAAAATGAAGACTTTGATTTTACTTCAATTGAAGAAAAATGCCCGATTTACATTTCGCTAGGCACTGTTTTTAATGAAGCGCTTGATTTTTATAAACTTTGTATGAAGGCGTTCGAGAATAGTGATCATACAATTGTGATGTCTATTGGTAATAAAACGAACATAAGTGATTTAGGTGAAATTCCTAAAAACTTCATTGTAAAAAATTATGTGCCACAAACGAAACTACTTGCATATACAAAGTTGTTTATTACACATGGCGGAATGAACAGTACACATGAAGGATTAAATAACGGGATTCCACTCATTGTAATTCCGCAAAGTGCAGATCAGCCAGTAATTGCAAAGCAAGTAGAGAATCTAGGAGTTGGGATTAAGTTATCTATGAAAGAATTAACTGTAGAACAACTACGTGAAAGTGTAGAACTTGTATTAAATAATCCATCATATAAAGAAGCTGCGTTGCATTTGAAGGAGTCTTTCCGGAAATCTGGTGGCTATAAGGAAGCTACTAATGAGATTTTTACATTTATAGGTCAGTAATAAATGGAATATTATACATTAGAAGAGTGTCTATATGAAATGATATAGACACTCTTCTGTTATATGAAGCGGAGAATCAATTGTTTTGAAAGATTAAATATCTTGTTTTATAAATTCTGGCCATAGTTTTACATGTTAGTAATGCTTTCACAGTTTCTGCACAACTTCTGCACATGTTTTGGTGATTTCTATGTCATGATATATTCATTAAGTGAAATATTTCACATAAAAAGAAATATATTTTCACTGCGGTGTATGCATAAGTAACACATACATCGATGCAAGATTGTCTCTTGTTATTCTTTTACATCGAAGCCCACATTACACTACAAAGTATAACAAGAAAGGGACAGGAATATGAATAATCGATTATTAAAACAACTACAAAACATGAAAATGAACAAAAAAAGTCTAGGAGCTGTTGCATTAACAGCTGGAATTATTGGCACGACACTTATTCCTCAAAACGCATACGCGCACGGTTTTGTTGAAAAGCCTGGCAGCCGATCTGCTTTATGTAGTCCAACCTATGGTGCACTGAATGTAAACTGCGGAAGTATTATGTATGAACCACAAAGTTTAGAAGCTCCAAAAGGATTTCCACAAGCTGGCCCAATTGATGGGAAAATTGCTTCTGCAGGCGGCAAATTTGGTGGTATTTTGGATCAGCAAACAGCCGATCGTTGGTTTAAGAATACAATTACTGGTGGGGAAAATACATTTACTTGGAAGTATACAGCGCCTCACTTAACAAGCAAATGGCATTACTATATTACTAAAAAAGGATGGAACCCAAATAAAGCGCTAACAAGAGCAGATTTTGAACCAATTGGAACTGTACAACATGATGGTTCTACGGCTTCAAATCATTTAACGCACAAAATCAATGTGCCTACTGATCGTAGTGGATATTATGTGATTTTAGCAGTATGGGATGTAGCTGATACAGCAAATGCATTCTATAATGTTATTGATGTTAATCTCATCAATGACATAAAACCAGATACGGAGGCTCCAAGTATTCCAAATGGAATTCAGGCACAAAAAGTAACAGCGAATAGTATAGAACTAGCTTGGAACGATTCTACGGATAATGTAGGGGTAAAAGGATATCAAATCTTCCGTAACGGAGAAATGATCGATACAGTACCGGGCACTCATTTTATTGATAAAAAATTACAACCAAGCACGGAATATTCTTATACTGTAAAAGCAATTGACGCAGCTGGAAATGCTTCGAAAGAAAGTGCAAAGCTTACAGTAAAAACGGCAGTTGAGGCTCCCGATACAGAAGCACCAACACAACCAAAAGGATTACATAGTATGGGAACAACATCTTCAAGTGTGGATCTAATGTGGAGTCCTTCTGACGATAACATTGGTGTAGACCATTACGATATTTATAGAGAAGAAGAAGGATCAATGAAAAAGATTGCAACATCCAATACGACTTCTTATATGGATAAAAATTTACTCTCTAATACTACTTATAAATATGTAGTAAAAGCTGTTGATGTAGCTGGAAATGAATCTGTACAGAGTGATATATTCACAATTACTACAAAAACTGAAAGCGCTTCATATGAAGAGTGGAATGCAACGAAAGCATATGAAAAGGGAGATAGAGTTCTATACGAGGGAAAAGTATATGAAGCAGTCCAGAGTTATAAAGGAAATGGGGATCCAAACTGGATTTATGCCTTATCATTATGGAAAACAGTATAAGCTTTACTAAGATATAAACTAAGAGATAATGGGCTTTGATGCAAAAGGACATCTTGAGAATTCATTTTTCTATTAATAAAAAGGGTAGTATATGAATACATAATGTAGTTTCATATACTGCCCTTTTTATTATGATAATATTTTCGTCATAAGTATATGTGGAATACCGTCTTCCATAAATATATCAGAAGAAGTTTGATAACCTAATTTTTTATAAAATCCTTCAGCCTGTGTTTGACCGTGTAGTTTTACTTTTGTAGATTCTTTTTCACGAGCAATTTCTTCTAACGCTTGAATAATTACTTTTCCTAATCCATATTTACGATAGTCTTTTAAAATACAAATACGTTCTAATTTTCCAGCTCCATCAACAAATCGTATGCGACCTGTACCAACGGGAAGCTCATTATAATAAACTAAAATATGTTTACATGTCTCACCAATTTCATCGAATGTATCGAATTCGTCTTCAAGAGGGACATTTTGTTCTTTTACAAATACTTCTTTTCGAATGTAGAAGGCAGTTTCTAAATCTGTACGTTCTGTTATGAGTTTGGAGTGCAATTTGTTCAGCCCTTTCTAGTGTAATGTACTTTTATTTTCATAGTATATCATAATGATACGTAGTAAAGAGAAATATAAAAAGCTGACTGTAAGAGTCAGCATCCATTATAATTCCTGTATCCCGTTTTTTGTTCCAATAATCGCCTTACTAGTCATATTAACAAACAATCCGGTTTCAACTACACCAGTAATCATTTTTAAATGATTGTGTAAATTGGCAGGATTCGTTATGTTATGAGGGAATACACAATCAATAATCATGTTATTATTATCGGTTATAAATGTTTCATTATTTTTTAAGCGTAACGTTGTTTGACAACCTAAAGATTGAATTTTACTTTCGGTTTGTTTCCATGAAAAAGGTATGATTTCAACAGGTAATGGAAAAGTACCTAAATGCGTTACAAGTTTTGATTCATCAGCAATGATAAGTAGTTCTTTAGAGGAGGAGGCAACGATTTTTTCACGAAGTAATGCGCCACCGCCTCCTTTTATAAGGTGTAAATTTGAATCAATTTCATCCGCTCCATCAATTGTAAGATCAAGACTTTGTATGTCGTTTAATGAAATTAGTGGGATATTTAGTTGCTGAGCTAATACTTCAGTTTCTTTTGATGTCGGGACAGCTTGAAATGATAGTCCTTCTTTTACACGTTCACCTAATTTTTCTATCATCCAGTATACGGTAGAACCTGTACCAAGCCCAATCTTCATTCCATCTTTTACGAAAGTTGCAGCATATTCACCAGCGAGTTGTTTTAAATTCATCGATTTACTCCGCCGGGCGTGGTCCAGCATCAAGACCTGAATTTTCAACTGTAAGTACCGGACGAACTACTATATCCTTATGTACACGCATTTGACAAGATAATCGTAAATGATCTTCAATCCCTTTTTCTGTCATCGCATTTTTTTCCTTTGCATTCGCTTCACAAAAATCACCTGCTATAATTTCTACTCTACAAGTTGTGCAACGTGCTTTTCCGCCGCAACGATGGAGTATGTTTACACCGTTGTCTTCAATTGCTAATACTAATTTTGTGCCTTCTTGTACATCAAAAGTTCCCGTACCTTCAATTGTTAATTTTGGCAAATTTGTTCCTCCTCACGTAAAATGGTACATAACATATTTATGACCGCGAATTATTGAACATAAACATAATTTTTTTATATGCCCCGTAACTTTTTTATTTGTTGAATCGTTAATTAAGTAAGCGCTGAAAAGGAGTGGTTATTTTGTGCACAAAAGTTACTCATATTTTAAAGAATCATATCGATATGAATCATTCAAATATAAATTTTTTAATTGAGCAATATGGAGAGTTAAAAAGATACTGTACTTTTTTAACGAAAAACAAATGGGATGGGGAAGATCTCGCCCAAGAAACAGTGTGTAGAGTACTTCAAAAATATAGAAATAAAGATATTTGTATGGCACTCGTCTATAAAATAGCAAGAAATCGTTGGTTAGATCAGATGAAATCTAAGTCTGTTCATGAAAAAATAAGAGAACAAATCACTTTTGAAGAGCCACAAGAGAATATTGCAGATTTGCATGAAATGGTAGGGAAAGTATTATCTTCATTAAATGTACAGCAATCCACGATTTTATTATTAAAGGATGTTTTTCAATATAGTATCGTTGATATTGCTAAAGTATGTTCCGTATCGGAAGGGGCAGTAAAAGCTTCTTTGTTTCGGAGTAGAAATAGGTTGAAAACTGTAAGTGAAGAAGGGATTGAGATAGTTGAATTCACAGATGATATGGAAGTTGTAGTGACGTCTATTCGAGAGGAGAGACCGGAATTATTAACGAAACTGCTTCCGACAATAGATTTTACTAAGTTACCATCTAAACAGCCAGTCTTATTATTTAATGTGAAACAATCCTCTTCCTACAGTTGTATGCTTTGCGCGGCATAAAAATTATTGGAGGGATTTAAAATGAATGCAATTCCATATGTAGTAGAACAAACAAAATTAGGAGAACGTTCCTATGATATATATTCAAGGTTATTGAAAGACCGCATTATTATAATCGGTTCAGAGATTAATGATCAGGTTGCGAGCAGTGTAGTAGCGCAATTATTATTTTTAGAAGCGGAAGATGCGGAGAAAGATATATTTCTGTATATTAATAGTCCTGGTGGCTCAACGACAGCGGGATTTGCAATATTAGATACAATGAATCTTATTAAACCGGATGTGCAAACGCTTTGTATGGGCTTAGCTGCATCATTTGGTGCCCTTTTACTATTAGCTGGTGCAAAAGGAAAAAGATTCGCGCTTCCTAATAGTGAAATCATGATTCATCAGCCACTTGGCGGTGTAAAAGGGCAAGCAACAGAAATCGAAATTACAGCAAAAAGAATATTGAAATTAAAGCATGACATTAATAAGATTATTGCTGATAGAACAGGACAGCCAATCGAAAAAATAGCACATGATACGGAAAGAGATTATTTTATGACAGCCGAGGAAGCTAAAGAATATGGGATTGTTGATGGGGTCGTTGAGAAAAAATAATATAAACCAGGCTAGAGAATATGCTCATTCTCTAGCCTGGTTTTTTAATCTTTAATCCATTCATCAACTAACGTTTGGTTCTTTTTAATCCATTTTCGCGCCGCTTCTTCGGGATCTTTCGTTTTATTTAACTCGACCATTAATGTACCGAGCTGTTCATCGTTCATTTTCCATTTGTCAAAGTATTTTATGATATCTGGATGATCTTTTTCGAAACCTTTACGAACAGAGTAATAAATGTCATCTTTTTCACCATATACTTTCTTAGGGTCTTTTAAATATTTTAAATCAAATTCTGAAAAGCCCCAATGCGGATTCCAAAGCGTAACAGCGATTGGTTTCTTTTTCGTATATGCTTTCTTTAGTTCACTCATCATCGCCGCTTCAGAAGATTGGACAAGTTTTAGTTTAATATCATATTCCTTCATCGCCTTATTTGTTAAATTCATTAGGCTGCTGCCAGGTTCAATTCCGACAATTTTATTATCTAGTTCATCTTTATGTGCATTTAGATCTTCAATGCTGTTTATGTTTTTCACATAAGAAGGGACAACTAAACCTAGTCCGGTTCCTTCATACCATTTTGATTTTAAGACAATATCATCTTTATAACGATCATTTAGTGGTTTATCCGTAACGGGTAGCCATACTTCTAAATTAGCATCAACATCACCGCGAGCAACACCAGTCCAAATTGCCGCTTTTTCTAAATACATAAGCTCAACTTTGTAGCCTTTTTGTTCTAATAGAACTTTCCACATGTTTGCTGTTGCAATGTTTTCTTTCCAACTTGTTACACCTAGTTTAATTTTTCCTTTCGAATTTGCATTTGTTGCATTACATGAAGAGAAAATCATAGTAATAAATAATGCAAGGCATATGAGCCATATTTTCTTTCTCATTAAAAACCTCCTAAGAAACGTTTGCTTTTTAAATAAATGTATAAGTAAGCATTCTTATTATGAACGGAAAAGAGAATTTTAAAGAAATCTTATAAATGTTATTTTTATGTAATATTTCTTTGCAAAATCGCAACACTATGTGAATAGATGGGTAGAAAAGGAGTAGTGACATGGATAATACAAAGGTACGTGTTGAAAACGTAACAAAAGTATTTGGGAAACACCCGCAAAGAGCGCTTACCTTATTAAAAGAAGGAAAAAGTAAATCGGAAATTTTGAAAGAGACAGGAATGAACGTTGGCGTAAAAAAGGCGACGTTCGAAGTATATACGGGAGAAATTTTCGTTATTATGGGATTGTCTGGTAGCGGGAAATCGACGTTAGTTCGTATGTTAAACCAACTGATTAGACCAACAGCGGGGCATATATACATAGATGGAGAAGATATCGCAACGATGGGCAAAGAAGAGTTGCGAAGAGTGAGAAGAACGAAAATGAGTATGGTGTTTCAGAAATTCGCTCTATTCCCTCATCGTACCGTTTTGCAAAATGTTGCATATGGGTTGGAAATACAAGGAGTTCCAGTAGAGGAACGAGAGAGAAAAGCGTTAGAGTCCTTGAAGTTAGTTGGATTAGACCATCATAAAGATAATTATCCAAGTCAACTGAGTGGTGGTATGCAACAGCGTGTCGGCATTGCGAGAGCGCTTACGAATGATCCGGATGTTTTACTTATGGATGAGTCATTTAGTGCATTAGATCCACTGATTCGAAAAGAAATGCAAGATGAACTGTTAGAATTACAAGATAAAATGGAAAAAACAATTATTTTTATTACGCATGATTTAGATGAAGCCCTTCGAATTGGTGATCGAATTGCGTTAATGAAAGATGGAGAAGTTGTCCAAATTGGAACGCCAGAAGAAATTATGATGAGTCCTGCGAATGAATTTGTAGAGAAATTCGTGGCGGATGTGAATTTAGGAAAAGTAATAACGGCGGAATCTATATTAAAACGACCAGAGACGTTATTAATTGACCGTGGACCACGTGTAGCACTTCAAATTATGAGAAATGCCGGTGTTTCTACAGTGTATGTTGTTAACAAAAAGTATGAGTTTTTAGGAATATTAACGGCAGATGATGCGAGTAAAGCAGTTCAAAAACAGTGGCCAATTGCTGATTTATTACTTACCGATATCCCGCACGTGTATTTAGATACTTTACTGGAAGAAACGTATGCGAAAATGGCGGAGATGAAATATCCGTTACCAGTAATTGATGAGAAGAAAAGATTAAGAGGAATTATTAAACGTGAAAGTGTCATTCAAGCTCTTGCAGGTAATATTGAGGAAGAGGTGAAAGACGATGAATAGTATACCACGTATTCCCTTAGGGGAATGGGTCGACTCATTTGTTGCAAGTTTATATGAGCACTTTGAAGGCTTATTCCGAGGATTCTCTTATATTATCGGCGGATTCGTTGATTTACTCACTAATTTTTTAACAATAATACCGGCTATATTGATGATTATTATTTTGTGTTTCCTCATTTGGTACACAACGAGAAAAGTATCTTTAGTTATTTTTACACTGATCGGGTTATTATTTATTTTAAATATTAACTACTGGGCACAGACGATGCAGACATTAGCTCTTGTACTTACATCTGTTATTATTTCAATCATTGTAGGTATACCAATTGGTATTTTAGCTTCGCAAAATGAACGGTTTTCAAAATTTTTAAAACCAACATTAGATTTTATGCAAACAATGCCGGCTTTCGTATATCTTATTCCCGCGATTACATTTTTTGGAGTAGGTGTAGTACCTGGGATTATTGCATCGGTAATCTTTGCAATGCCACCGACAATTCGTTTTACTGACTTAGGAATTAGACAAGTTCCAGAAGATTTAATAGAAGCAGCGAATGCGTTTGGCTCTACCGCATCACAAAAATTATTTAAAGTACAATTACCACTCGCAACCGGAACGATCATGGCTGGTGTGAACCAAAGTATTATGCTCTCTTTATCAATGGTAGTAACAGCATCGCTTGTAGGAGCTCCAGGTCTTGGAGTTGATGTATACCGTTCTGTAACACAAGTTAATATCGGAATGGGATTTGAAGCCGGACTAGCCATTGTTGTCATTGCGATTATATTAGACCGCATTACACAAGGATTTCATCAAAAAAGAAGATAAACAAAAAACACACTTTATTATACAAAGTGTGTTTTTTGTTTGAATAAATTACATATGAACAATGAAAGAGCCGCCAGCTGGCGCACAAACTTGTTTTTTTATTTCATTGATTTAACTCTTCGATGAATAACGATATGTTTGTTTAATAGCGACTTGAAAATCTCTTCTTAAGAAGAGGATTATGTGCTGGAAAAGTATAAATAATAAAGTACATTTTTTGGAAATTATTAAGTGGAATAGCGAATATATTAGGAGACAGTGAAGTCATGTAAATAGATATTATTTTAGAAGAAATTATGGGAGGAGATGCTATGTTGTCTAAAAAGAAAAAAAGCAATGATGCCTTGGCAATAGGCGTCGGTATAGGAGTTGTAATCGGTGTATTTCAAGGTTATTTTACAAATAATTTAGTAATCGGAATTGTGATTGGGATTGTAATTGGAGTTGTGGTTTTGAAGAAAAAATGAGGTGTAAATTCAATTCAAAATTGTCGCATTAAAAGAATGAATTTTCAGAATATAAATCCTATTTTTCCTTTTTTTATGATATTATATATAAAAAGGATGGTGATGGATATGCCAACAAATAATCAAGAAGAACAAAATTGCTTCATTTGTGAAAAACATAAAGGAAATATTACAGTTCCAGGTGGAGCTATTTACGAAGATGAACTCGTTTACGTTGGACATGTCCACTGGGATAGCGAAGAAACGTATCTTGGTTATGTAATGATAGATATAAAAAGACATGTACCTGGTCTTGCTGAACTAACAGATGAAGAAGCGAAAAGGTTCGGACTTATATCAAGTAGAGTAAGTAAAGCACTAAAAGAAAGTGAAGGTGCAGAACATATTTACACGTTTGTTTCAGGAAATGGTGTACCACATATGCATATGCACATCATACCGCGTTATGCAAATACACCAAAAGAGTTTTGGTCACCGACTGAAGTAGCGAAATGGATGGGTGCGCCTTATGGTGATACAGAAAAAATCAAAAAACTATGCGAAAGAATACGAAAGTATATGGTGAGTGAATATGAATATAACAAATAATAGACAATATTCATGGGTTGGA
Organism: Bacillus cereus group sp. BfR-BA-01408; assembly: GCF_022663305.1. Classification (NCBI taxonomy): domain Bacteria; kingdom Bacillati; phylum Bacillota; class Bacilli; order Caryophanales; family Bacillaceae; genus Bacillus; species Bacillus cereus group sp. BfR-BA-01408. The sequence goes on from NZ_JAKUFF010000003.1 coordinate 71,767, forward strand.
AGTAGAGAAATGTGCTTAGACGAAATTTCGATAAAGCAATATGGTGAAATCGTAATTGGTAAATACGGCGGAAATATAAGTGCCGGAGCAAACAAGAACGAAGATGGTGCGTTAGTTTGGTCAAATGGTGATTGGGAATTTGCAGCTATATTAGATGGACATAATAGTGCAGAAAGTGTTGATTTAGTAGTAAATACAATTCAAAAAGAATATGAAAATATAAAAGAAATGATGAATGAATCGATTGATACAGTATTTCGATCTATTGAAAATCATATTCTTACTATCTTTCAATCTTCTTTATTTAAGGAAAAGTGCCAAAGAATTAAAGGTGAAACAGCTTGCTTACTATGTGTAAGAAAAGAAAACTACATATGGTGGTTATCTATCGGCGACTGTTTAGTGTATGTATTTCATGATGAATTACACAAATTAGGACAATATGCGTTAAATCAACGTCATTTTTACGAATGGATTGGTAACGTAAATACTTTTGATTTACCTGTTCCTTGCTATTCATCAGGAATTCGTGAATTACGTACTGGCAACAATCGAATTGTAATGGTGACAGATGGGGTATTAGAATACGGAGAACGTCGATATGAAACACCATTAAATCTATATAATGATATGAATAGAAATAATATAAAACTTGAAGAAAGTGTTCATCATGTATTAGAGCACGTTCATCATCAATTCGGACGAGATAGTGCGACAATTATTAGTTGGGACATTGATAATAAAGGAAAAGCTACTTATCCGAGTGATCAGCCAGATAAAAAGTAAAGGAGGAGACATCACTGTTTTTAGTTAAAGGAATTTTATTAATAGTATGGATCATATTCTTAGTTGTTTTGGAAAAAGTAGTGAGAAAAAAATTAAATATACCGAAACAAACAGACTGGAATAGTAAATATGTAAACAACGCTCATAAATGGGGCACTAGGGCTCTTATCGTTTCTTATATAATTGTTACGCTGATATGTGCCACTTTAAATCCTATTTATATTAGTAATTTACCCATATTATTTTTAATAACTTTATACTGCTTTCAATCATATATGGAGTGGAAATATGATAAAGAATCGAGGGAATATGTCATTTCTTTAGGCGTAGTTCCATTATTAATAATAACTGGAATTATGATTAATCTTTTCTTTTATAACTATTGGATTTAATCATATGTGGAATGAATGGGGAGACGAAATGAAGATACCTAAATTACGTGCTGAAGCAATGATTTTAAATGAAGATCATTCTAAAGTACTTGTACAATGTGATTTAAGAGAAATATTTTATCGTTTTCCAGGTGGTTCTATTGAATTCGGTGAAACAGCAAAAGAAGCAATAATGCGAGAATTAATGGAAGAATACGATTTGAAGATTGATGTCCAAGAGCTAGCTGTTGTAAATGAGCATATTTTCGAGTGGAACAACGAAAAAGGTCACCATTGTACATTGATGCATTGGGGAGCTGTTCAAGAGATGATTACAAATGAGATAAGGCATAAAGAACATGAGAATATTATATTAATATGGAAAAGTATAGAAGAGTTAAAGATGAAGTCAACATATCCTGAAGGGATTGTAGATTATTTAGAAGAAGATAATCGTAATATAGTTCACTTTATTTCAAAAAGCAAATGAAGGAATAGGAGGGATGTAAATGAGAACCTCTACGTTTTGGATTATAATTTTTGTTTTTTGTATAGCTGGCTATTTTTTTGAGCAATTTTTAAGAAGAAAGTTGAATATGGAGAAGAGGGGTTTCTTTGGATATAAGCATGTAAATAGCTTGCATGTAAAATTGGAAATAGTCTTGTTTATTATTTATTTTGTTAGTAGTATGATTTATGTTACTAGCAATGAAAATGCAAATGTAGGGTATGCCCTTTTCATTTTTTTTGGAACGTTATGGACGTTACGGGCATGGATGGAGTGGAAATTTGATAGGGAATCGAAAGAATACATTCTTTCGATAATCGGTTTATTTGCATTTGTAATTATGATTTCATTACTACTTTACTTTGATCCGATTTCAGCGTAAAAGTAAGTTTATAGATATAAAATAAGGGGATGAAATATTAGAACAAATTCGAGTGAAGTCTGTAGAGCAATCACTACTAATAATAGGTGTTGATGATTGCTGAAAATATATATGTAGAAAGTCATAAGCCACATGAGTTTGCAGATTTTATTATTGATGGCACAAAACAAGATTTAGCTGATAAATAAGAAACCATTTACTACTAAATGGTTTCTTATTTAAATGCATCATTTATTTTGGCTAATGTGGATGTAACGAAATTTGTTTTATCCTCTGCATATTGATGTTTATCATTAGGATTAGCTTGTGAAAGTTGAATCTTTAATTGTTCATACTGTATACGAGCAGTTTTATTGTCTATTAAGTAATCTCTGAATTGCAATTGTTCTATTAAATATGTATTCCCTCGTTCATACATATGAATTTGATGAGTTCTTGGCTCACCTTTATTAAAATAATATCGTTCAGGCAATACATCTTTTCTATATTTATAGTTTAGTAGTTCTAATTTTTTAATACAATGTATACCGTCCCTATAATTTTCTAATTCAATTGCTATATCAATAATGGGCTTTGCACTTAAATGTGGAATAGAAGTACTACCAATATGGTGTATCGCTAAAATATGTTCGCCAATTTATTCCTCAATGAATTGTTTCTCCTTTACAAATTCAATTGCCCACTCTTCAGTCCACGGAACTAAAAACACTTTACCATAGGGTAAACCTAACATTTAATTAGCACCTCTTTCAAAATGTTTTTCAATAAAGGTAATTACATTTTCTTAAAGCTTCTCAAAACAAGATATTCCCACAATCTCCAAGGAAGAATTTTCTTTGCAAAGATCATAAATTTTACACCTTTTCCAATCGGATATCGTAAATTCGTACGCTTAGATTCAGCAATTTCTACAATTTTATTAGCAACATCTATCGGATTGCCAAATGTATCACTGCCGCTATTAATATGTTTTTGTATTTTATCCATATATTCTTTGTAAGGAGAAGATGTATCAGATTGGTTTGTAGCTAGTTGTTTACCAACTTCCCAAATATTTGTGTTATAAGAACCTGGTTCTATTAAAGCAACATCTATTCCAAAAGGTTTTATTTCTAAACGAAGGGATTCACTCCATCCTTCTAATGCATATTTTGAAGAAACGTAAGGAGATAGACCAGGGAATGCAACTTGACCACTAATGCTGCTTATATTAATAATTTTTCCGCTTTGTTGTTCTCTCATATAAGGTAAAACAAGCTGAGTAATTGAAATAGCTCCAAATAGGTTCGTTTCAAATTGTTTACGGTATTCCTCTACTGGAGTTTCTTCTACAAAGCCCCCATTGGCATATCCTGCATTATTAATGAGGAGGTTCACTTTGTTTATTTCTTTTAAAAATAATTGAAAGTTATGTAAAGAGTTTTGATCGGTTACATCTAATTGTTGAATTTTTATGTTTTGCAGTAAGTTGAGTTGAGTAGCTTGAGATAATAAGTTTCCTTGTTTTTCAAGGTTTCTCATTGTTGCGATAACTAAATAATCTTTTTTTGCGAGTTCGAGTGTAGTTAATAGTCCGAATCCACTTGAAGCTCCTGTAATAACCGCGATTTTTTTATTCATTGGTCGCTCGCTTTCTTTTTCTTTTATCATAACGAGTTATAGTAAGAAAATCTATTATTCTTACATTCATTATGAAACCAATTTGTATGTAAAAAAGGGGATTATAGGAAATCAGCGTATATAAAGTAGTGTATATTAATATGATAATGAAATGAGGGAAGAGAAATGGCCCATGTGAAAGATGTATTAGCAGATCAGTTATTAGCGAATGCGAACGATCCTAGTTGGTATATTCCGTTTTCAGATGCAGTGAAAGATCTATCTGAGAGAGAAGCTTTCTGGAAACCGAATGAAGAGAGTAATAGTATAGCTGAAATTGTACAACATTTACTGTATTGGAACTCAACGTGGCAAACGAGGTATAAAGAATCAAATGTGAATGCTGTGCCCGCTATTGGTGATAATAACAAAAGTTTTATGCTTTCAGATAATCAATCTTTCGATGAATTAAGAGAAAAACTACTGGAGAAACTGTTACTATGGCAAAAGCTAATAAATAAAGAAAAGGTAGAAAGTGATGTAGTTGGATTCCCAGTATGTGCAAAGTGGTGGGAAGTGCTAGCAAATGTCACAACTCATAATGCTTATCATATTGGTCAAATTATTTACATTCGGAAGTTACAGAAGAGTTTTGATCATGAATAAAATAATGATTCTCAAATTAGGTGAACAAAAGTGGACAAAACGAGACAGGTGTCTCATTTTGTCCACTTTTTTATTTTGAAAGAAAAGAGAAACCCTATTAAATCAAGGATTAGAATTTGGCACAGTACTTGCAATATAAAAGATGAACAAGAAAATAGGAGGGCTGGACATGTTAAAAACAACTGAAAGTAAAGGGAATGAAATTACGAAAGAACAAGCTCGTTGGATGTATGAAAAAATGTTAGAGATTCGTAAGTTTGAAGATAAGGTACATGAATTGTTCGCTCAAGGCGTGCTGCCAGGTTTCGTCCATTTATACGCAGGTGAAGAAGCGGTAGCAGTTGGTGTATGTGCCCACTTAACGGATCGTGACAGTATTACAAGTACGCATAGAGGACATGGACACTGTATCGCAAAAGGTTGCGATTTAAACGGTATGATGGCTGAACTTTTTGGGAAAGCGACAGGGTTATGTAAAGGTAAAGGCGGCTCCATGCACATTGCTGATTTAGATAAAGGAATGCTTGGTGCAAATGGCATTGTAGGTGGTGGTTTCCCGCTTGCTTGCGGCTCAGCATTAACAGCTAAATATAAAGGAACGAAAGATGTAAGTGTTTGTTTCTTCGGTGACGGAGCAAATAATGAAGGAACATTTCACGAAGGGGTTAATTTAGCGGCGATTTGGAAATTACCAGTTATTTTTATCGCAGAAAATAACGGTTACGGTGAAGCGACAACATTTGAATATGCTTCAAGTTGTGATTCCATTGCAGATCGAGCGAAAGCTTACAATATTCCAGGTGTTCAAGTGGATGGAAAGGACTTGCTTGCGGTGTATAAAGCAGCGGAAGAAGCAGTAGAACGTGCTCGTAATGGCGGTGGTCCAACAATAATTGAATGTATGACATATCGTAATTACGGTCATTTCGAAGGTGAAGCACAAACGTATAAAACTTCAGAAGAAAAAGAAGAACATTTAAATGAAAAAGATGCGATTGTGAATTTCCGTAAGCATTTAATTCATGAAGCTTTATTAACTGAATCTGAGCTTGTAGATATGGAAAAGGCAGTAGATGAAGCGGTTCAAAAATCAATTGAATTTAGTGAAAATAGTCCATATCCAGAGGATGAAGAGTTATTAAAAGATGTATACGTTTCTTACAAATAAGAGGAGGGTGAAAAATAATGACTAGAACAGTAAGTATGTCAACTGCAATTAATGAAGCGATGAAAATCTCAATGCGTCGTGATGAAAACGTAATTTTAATAGGAGAAGACGTTGCAGGTGGTGCACAAGTTGATCACTTGCAAGATGATGAAGCATGGGGCGGTGTTCTTGGTGTTACGAAAGGCCTTGTACAAGAATTTGGCCGAAATCGTATTTTAGATACACCAATTTCAGAAGCGGGTTACATGGGAGCAGCAATGGCAGCTGCGGCAACAGGACTACGTCCGATTGCTGAATTAATGTTTAATGATTTTATCGGTAGTTGTCTTGATCAAGTATTAAACCAAGGTGCAAAGTTCCGCTATATGTTCGGTGGTAAAGCGAAAGTGCCAGTTACAGTACGTACGATGCATGGTGCAGGTTTTAGCGCAGCTGCACAACATTCACAAAGTTTGTATGCGTTATTTACGAGCATTCCAGGTATAAAAGTTGTCGTTCCTTCTACTCCATATGACGCAAAAGGCTTATTATTAGCGGCAATTGAAGATGATGACCCAGTAATCTTCTTTGAAGATAAAACACTTTACAATATGAAAGGTGAAGTGCCGGAAGGGTATTATACAATTCCATTAGGTAAAGCAGATATAAAACGTGAAGGTTCTGATGTAACAATCGTCGCCATTGGAAAACAAGTTCATACAGCACTTGCAGCCGCTGAGCAATTATCGAAAAAAGGACTTGAAGTAGAAGTAATTGATCCACGTTCTTTATCACCACTGGATGAAGATACGATTTTAGCATCAGTTGAAAAAACAAATCGCCTTATTGTTATTGATGAAGCAAATCCAAGATGTAGTATCGCAACGGATATTGCGGCAATTGTAGCGGATAAAGGATTCGATTTGTTAGATGCACCTATTAAACGAATTACAGCACCACATACACCAGTTCCGTTCTCGCCACCACTTGAAAAGTTATATTTACCAACGCCGGAAAAAGTAATTGAAACTGTATCAGAAATGATCGGAGACCAATCTTTATTACATGTGTAATAAAACGATGAGAAGGGAGAGAGAAGCATGGCTGTAGAAGTTGTAATGCCGAAGTTAGGTATGGCGATGAAAGAAGGTATTATTACGAGCTGGAATATTAAAGCAGGCGATCATGTATCAAAAGGTGAACTAATTGCTAGTATTAATTCGGAAAAAATCGAAACTGAAATAGAAGCACCAGCGGATGGAACTGTTCTTGATATAGCTGTAAGTGAAGATGAGGGAGTTCCACCTGGCACTGTCATTTGCTATATCGGTAAGCTGAACGAAAAAGTAGAAATCAATGAAAGTATAAATGTTGTAGAAGAAAAAGCACCTAATCTAGAGCCTAAAAAGGTCCAACATCCAGAACCATATGCGAAAGAAGTGGCGAAGCAAAGAATCAAAATTTCACCTGTAGCGAAGAAAATTGCAAAGTCTGAAAATCTAGATATCAAAGCATTAGTTGGTACAGGCCCTGGCGGAAGGATTACAAAAGTAGACGTATTAAAAGTGATTGAAGAAAGAGTAACAATTCCAGAAGTACTTGAACAAGAAGAAAGTAAAGCAATTCCTGTTACTGGTATGCGGAAAGCAATCGCAAACCGTATGCATGCAAGTTTACAAAATAGTGCGCAATTAACATTAACGATGAAAGTAGATGTTACAGATTTAGTTGCTTTACATAAAGAAATAGCGGCAGTTGTACAAAAACGATACGATAACAAACTAACTATTACGGATTTCGTTTCTCGTGCTGTTGTATTAGCGCTTGGAGAGCATAAAGAAATGAACAGCGCTTATATGGATGATACAATTCATCAATTTGAACATGTTCATTTAGGCATGGCAGTCGCATTAGAAAAAGGATTAGTCGTTCCAGCTATTCGATTTGCTAATAATCTATCTTTAGTAGAGTTATCTAAACAAATTAAAAACGTTGCACAAAAAGCAAGAGAAGGTAGTTTAAGTAGTGATGATATGCAAGGGACAACCTTTACAATTAGTAATTTAGGTAGCTTCGGTATTGAATATTTTACGCCAGTATTAAATACACCTGAAACTGGTATTTTAGGTGTAGGTGCAATTGAACATGTTCCAGTATATAAAGGGAAGAAAATAAAAAAAGGCAGTATGTTACCTTTAAGTTTAACATTCGATCATCGTGTATTAGATGGTGCACCAGCAGCTGCATTTTTACGCACAATTAAACGTTATTTAGGAGAACCTGTAACAATTCTTTTATAAAGAGAAGGTGAGAGAATGAGTAAACTAGTCGTTATTGGTGGCGGACCTGCTGGCTATGTAGCAGCAATTACCGCGGCTCAAAGTGGAAAAGAAGTCACTCTTATTGATGAAGCTGATCTTGGCGGGACTTGTTTAAATGTTGGGTGCATGCCTACAAAATCATTGTTAGAAAGTGCAGAAGTGCATGACATTGTGAGAAAAGCGAATCATTATGGAGTTATGCTTAACGAAGGAAGTATTTCAGTTGATTGGAAGCAAATGCAGGCGAGGAAATCACAAGTTGTAACACAGCTCGTCCAAGGAATTCAATATTTAATGAAGAAAAATAAAATAAAAGCTATACAAGGTAAAGCAAAATTTGAAACGGATCATCGTGTGAGAGTTACACACGGTGGTAAAGAAATTGTAGTAGATGGAGAACAATTCATTATTGCAGCAGGTTCAGAACCGACTGAATTACCTTCTGCTACATTTGATGGGAAATGGATTTTAAATAGTAGCCATGCAATGTCCCTAGAAAATATACCGAAATCATTATTAATTGTTGGTGGTGGTGTAATAGGATGCGAGTTTGCAAGTATTTATAGTCGTCTTGGAACAAAAGTTACGATTGTTGAAATGGCACCGCAATTATTACCTGGTGAAGATGAAGATATCGCACACATTTTAAGAGGGAAACTAGAAAATGATGGGGTAGAAATATTTACAGGAGCAGCTTTAAAAGGATTAAATAATTATAAAAAGCAAGCTTCATTTGAATATGAAGGAAGTACCCAAGTAGTTAATCCAGAATTTGTTCTCGTTTCTGTCGGCCGAAAACCACGTGTACAACAATTAGATTTAGAAAAAGCAGGCATTCAATATTCAAATAAAGGAATTTCTGTGAATGAACATATGCAAACCAATGTATCACATATTTACGCAGCGGGTGATGTGATTGGTGGAATCCAGCTTGCTCACGTTGCTTTTCATGAAGGAACGACAGCAGCATTACATGCGAGTGGAGAAGATGTAAAAGTAAACTATCATGCTGTACCTCGCTGTATTTATACAGCTCCAGAAATTGCTAGTGTCGGTTTAAGTGAAAAATTAGCAAGAGAGCAATATGGTGATATTCTTATCGGAGAGTTTCCTTTTTCAGCAAATGGAAAAGCGCTTATTATTGGAGAACAAACGGGTAAAGTAAAAGTCATTGTGGAACCTAAATATCAAGAAATTGTAGGGATTTCTATTATTGGTCCACGTGCAACCGAACTGATTGGACAAGGAACTGTAATGATTCATACAGAAGTTACTGCCGATATTATGAGAGATTATATTGCAGCGCACCCTACTTTATCTGAAGCGATTCATGAAGCGCTATTGCAAGCGGTAGGACATGCTGTACATGCTTAAATGGAAGTGTAATAAACCACTATTCTCTAAATGTATGAGAGAATAGTGGTTTGAATTTTTACAGAAGAAATTGAATATCCTATTATTTTTTTACGTCAATCGCTGAAGTAATATCGTTCCAATCAGCAGCTAAATTAGCAGTTTTACCGTACCAATCAGCGTGTTTAAATATAACACCTTTTCCATATCCTTGTGTAGAAGTATGCTCCCAAAGTGTCGTTGAATAACTTGCTGAAGGCGATGCTGTACTTACAGAAGAAATTCTGTCATTCCAGCTAGAAGGTAAGTTTTTAAAACCGCTGCTCCAGTAAATATATTGGCCACCTTTATCTTTATGTTCATAAAAATCAGTACTACCAGCACCGCTACCTAAAGGATTGATTTTATTTTTAAGTACTTTTTTATCCTTTTCAATATAAGTATCTAATGTTTCGCGGCTAGTAAAACCATAAGCTAGCCAATCTCCATTTTCATTTTGCTCTGGTAATACCATAGTAATTTGGATGTCTTTCTTATCTTGATCACTTAATTTTGTAAGAGAATTAACATTCTGTTCATCCACTTTTAAATAATCAAAAGACTTAATTGTGTTACCTTTTTCTTCAGCACTTGCTACTCCTAGTCCTCCAGTTAATGCAAATCCCACTACTAATGTACCTGCTACTAATTTCTTCAACATATAACCATCCCTTTTTGTTTAGATTTTTGTACTAGTAAAATGTATTCTAATTATCAACTATCGTAAATATTCTGAAGTTTTAGAAGTGAAAGGTGGAATATTTACAGTTTTGCATTTTTTTCTTTAGAAAAAATAGGTATTAGAATGATATAATAAATAGATATATCGATTTTGTTGGATGTTAAAATGTTTTAGGAGGGAAGCTGAAGAAGTAACGATTTGTGCAAAAGATGTATTGCTGGAGATAGATTACTAGTAAACTTGATGACTTTACAAACAAAAAAACAGTCGTATTTGACTGTTTTTTATTTAGTTGCTAAATTATCAAGTTTCCAATATGTATCTGTTAACGGCGCGGCTTTGCTATCTATGTATAGATACATATTATTTAAATCTTTTGGTGAAGTTTTCAGTTCAAATACAACGTCAGTAGTTAAAGAGAATTCGTGTGGAACATTTTTATAGTGCTCGTCATATATCGGATGAGCTTCACCTTCATATTTCTGACCAGTTTTTTCATCTTGTATGAAATATTTTATTTCCGAAAGATCAATAGTTTGTCCATCATCTCGAACATTATTAATCATAACACGAGTAGTAATGCGCCATTCTTTGTCTATTTTTTCGAATTTAGCATTTTCAACAGTTGCTCTATAGTATTCATTTTTAACTATTTCCCCATAATGCATTGCATTCTTTTCAAGAGCGCTCTTTTCTTGTTTTGGTGCAGTATTCCCATTACATCCTGCCATTAGTCCTGTAAATAATAATGCTGTACAAGTTACTTTCATTATAGATTTCATAATAATTCCTTTCTGTGTTAAAAAGTGAGACATAGGAATAATTTTACATTAATAGAAGGATGAATGGAAGTATAATTGTGAAACATGCAAATATGCATTTATTTAGTTGTTAATTTAATGGGATAGAAAAAGGGAGAAAACCTGTATAGAGCTGAATACAGAAGTATTGAAAATATTGTAAAACAGAAAAAACATGCATATAATTAAAAGATGGATAAATTTTAAGAATATTCAATGATAGTGGTGAGAACATGTTTACTGAAGAGCGTAGAGAGAAAATTTTGGAGTTACTTAAGAAAAACGGAAGGGTAATTGCTAAAGATCTTGCGGAAAGTTTTGATATGTCTATTGATTCAATAAGAAGAGATTTGTCTATTATGGAGAAGGATGGCTTATTAAAAAGAACGCACGGAGGTGCAATTGAACTTGCTCGAGTAAGGAATTTAGCTGCTGAGCGATTTGAACGTTATAGTAATGGTTCTGTATATGAAGACGCAATTGCAAAAATCGCAGCTTCTTATATACAAGAAGGAGATTCTGTTTTTATTGGTGGGACTTCTATTCATTATGTCATGTTAAAATATTTACCTGAAACATCATTTACAGTTGTTACAAATTCTATAGAAATTGCTAGTACGTTACGGGAATATAAGAACATTGATACGTACTTAATTGGTGGAAAGGTGAAACCATCAGGAAATATGACAGATACACTTGCCTCAGAATGGATAAGTAGATTCTCTATTGATCTGTATTTCTCTACAGGTGGTGGCATTTCATTGAATGGTATAAGTACTGCAACGCCTGAAGTTGCTTATTTTAGTAAAACAGTAAATAAGATTGCTAGACGAAATATTTGTTTAGTTCCTCACAATAAACTTGGAATAGACTACTTTATAAAAGGAGAATCACTGATTGAAATTGACCTTATAATAACAGATTCAGAGGCTAGTAAAGAAACGATTCAACAATTTGAGAAACAAGGTAAAGAAATTGTAATAGCATCAATAGACTACTTTTAAAAGGAGCTTGAAATGATTATAAAAGGACAAAAATTCCACATAAATGGATTAGTTTATACAATTCGTTCGGCAACTGAAACAGATGCGGAACAGTTATCGGAAATTAGAGTTCAAATCGATGGAGAAACTGAAAACATGGATAGAGAAGCTGGAGAGGGATTTATAGATAAGATAGGTTTTCAAAAAATAATAAAAGCAGATAGTGGCGAGACAAAGAATTTGTTTTTAGTTGCAGAAGTGCACAACCGAATCGTTGGGTTTTCAAGATGCGAAGGGTCAAATTTGAAGAGATTATCTCATAAAGTAGAATTTGGCGTTTGTATTTTAAAAGAGTTTTGGGGATATGGAATAGGTAAGAGTCTATTGCAACAATCTATTCATTGGGCTGATGAAAATGAGATTAAAAAGATATCATTACAAGTATTAGAGACAAACGAAAAAGCCATTCAACTTTATAGAAAATTAGGTTTTGAAGTAGAAGGAATTTTGAAAAATGATAAAAGACTGTCAGATGAAAAGTATTATAATACGGTTGTAATGGGAAGGTGTATTTGAGGTGTTTATAAAAGTGTTGGAAATGTATGTTTTATAGAAGAAAGTACTATATAGTAAAGAATGAATTTATAGAAATATTTAATGAGCATTTTAATAAAACAAACTTACCAAATCAGTTAAAGCATGGTTCCAGGCTAATAGGACGCTGGATGAAAGATAATAAGAATGGTACGACTGAAGTGTTTGCAATATGGGAATATGATAGTTATGAACAATATAAAGAAATAGAATCAAAGATTAGAAATGACGAGAAGCATATTAGAAGAATACATGAATGGTATGAAAAACATGGCGGGAAAAAATATGTTTTTCAGGAGTACATAGTAGAGATGAAAAATGAAGAGTTAGTGTGTACTGTAAAGTGATAGAGATGTGAGGGATAATGGGAATGAAAACAAAATTATATTTTAGTGTAGCATCCACAATTTTATTTGCAATAGCCGTGATTGTTTTCTTTATAAATGGAAATCCACAAAAGTGGTTTTGGTTATGTATTTTCTTTGCTTCCATTATAAAAAATATAGTGCTACTAAAAAAGAATAAAGAAGCGCATTAAGATATTCAAATTATTAACATATTTGTGTCGTCTTTCTAGTTTTGTTGAAAACGCTTTTATTCAGTTTTATAATAAAAGTATGTTTTTACAAATCTCCAAAATAATGAATAGGGAGATGATATAATGCTAGCTTCACCGTTTTACTTACATACATGGAAAAAGTTTGTTGATGAAGGTGTCCTTGATTCGAACCGTATAAACGAAAGAATTTCAGAGTCATGGTATCGATGTAGACATGCAAATGTGAATCCTCATATGAATAAAGGTCAGAAAATTTTGTCTTCTAATATTTTTCAAGACCAAAAGAAAAAGAGTGAAATCTTCCTAGATATAGCAATACCTCAAATACAAAATATGAGAAAAACCATTGATGAACTGCAAATGATGGCATTATTAATCGATCCAGACGGTTACGTTCTATCGTTAAGTGGAAATAAACAAACGTTGCAACGAGCGAAACATATTAATTTCGTTGAAGGTGTGAAATGGACGGAAGCGGCTGTTGGTACAAATGCGATAGGAACAGCGTTAGAAATTGAAGAGGCTATTATGATAAGTGGTACAGAGCATTATTCTGTCGCATCTCATAGCTGGAGCTGTGCGGCCGCTCCTATTCATAATGATGATGGGAAATTAATAGGCGTTCTAGATTTCTCTTGTCCGATTGAGTTTTCGCATCCATATATGCTCGGTATGGTAACTTCGATTGCACATGCGATTGAACGTGAATGTAGTATTCGAGTACATCAAAATGAACTGCAGTTAATCCATCGTTTTTTAGATGTAATTGACAGTAATGAACAAGTAGTAATTTGTAATCATCGCGATGTTATCGTTTCTGCGAGCAAGAGGGTTCGGGAACGAGTATGTAATTGGTCACGAATGAAACTTGCAGATTTAATGCACTATGGATTGAAAACTAAATTAGAAGTTCCAGTATACAGTAATAATAGAATGATTGGGAAATGTATCTATGTAAAGGAAAATAAACAAGTAAAATCATTTTCAACGTCCCCATTTATAAATGGCATCACTTTTCCTGGAGTGATTGGGACAAGTAGTGCATTTCAACATACATTAGAAGAAATTAAGCTTGTATCACCAACTGACGCAAGTGTATATGTTTGTGGTGAAACAGGTGTAGGGAAAGAATATGTAGCGAGAGCGATTCATGAAAATAGTCCAAGAAAAAATGGTCCATTTATAGCTGTTAACTGCGGTTCATTACCGAAAGAATTAATGGAAAGTGAATTGTTTGGTTATGCCGAAGGAGCGTTTACAGGTGCACGGCGCCAAGGATATAAAGGGAAATTCGAACAAGCAGATGGAGGAACAATATTTTTAGATGAAATTGGTGAAGTGCCTCCAGAGATGCAAGTCGCATTATTGCGTGTTTTACAAGAACGAACAGTAACCCCAATTGGCAGTTCAAAAGAGGTACCGGTAAATATTCGTATTATTACTGCGACACATAAAGATTTATTGCGATTAGTAGAAGAAGGGAAATTTCGTCAAGATTTATATTATCGGTTACATGTTTATCCGCTTTATGTTCCAACGTTAATAGAAAGAAAAGAGGATATTCCATACTTCATAAAACATTTTTGTGAACAAAAGAATTGGAATGTTGTATTTCCAAAAAGTATTTGTAATCAATTTTATCAGCATACATGGCCCGGAAATATTCGAGAATTATTAAATGTATTAGAACGCATTTACATTTTATCGCAAGGACAGGAAATATGCGAAAAACAAATCTCTTTTTTATTACAAACAATGATGGGAAATCAACATCAACTTGCATTGCAAGCAGAAAATAAAATAGAGAACACATTAAATTTCCGCGAAAGAATACAGCGTGACAGCATGATTGAAGCGCTAGAAAAGACGAACGGAAATGTTTCGTTAGCTGCAAAACTTTTAGATGTACCTCGAAGTACATTTTATAAACGAATGCAAAAATATAAGCTATAAAGTAGATTTTTGTAATCTACTTTTTCTTTGTGGGCTCATGTTCTGTCGGAATATGCGCTTACCGGGGAAATAATAAAATAGTTAGAAATAAATTTCCGAAAGGGGGACTTATGTGAAGTATATTGAAATTGGTATTGGAAATAGGTGGTTCGTTCGAACAGAAACCGAAAATAAAGATGGAACTGAATTTGAGGAAAGAGGAATTATAAAACCTATTTATTTTGAGTCACTGTACGTACGAATGTGGTTTCGGAAAACGTGTTTAATTTTTGATACGAAAGAAGGGTTTAAAAAGGTTAAGAAGAGGAGGATTGATTATAAATTTATAGTTGGAATTGTAAGTAGACTGAATAAAGAAAAGGTGTACTAACATACGTAGTTATATTGACCAGAAAATCCTTTTGACTTATATCAAATTCATGAAAAGCAATTTTTATAAATATAAATTGATAATAAAACCGCTAAGGAAACTTAGCGGTTTCTTTTTAAATGGGAGGGATTTTCGTATGAATAGGATCGTAACGGTTTTACTTGCAATTATTATAATGGGGTATTCCATTTATAGTTGGAATGATACTTCGGAAATGAGTATGCTAATTTTACAAACGCTTTTAGGTTTTATGTTAGTTAGCTTAGGGGTGCAAAATTTAAAAAATAACGAAAAAGAAAATAGAAGTATAGGGATCGCTTTATTACTCGTGGCTTTGTTTTTAATTGTTGTATCTTTAATAAAATATTTTGTATGAATAAGTTTTTAAATTAATAAAAAATTAAAATTCTACTTGTATTTCACTATATAAAATATGACATAATGATTTAGTTAAAATAGAAATGGATAGGGTATTTGAGAGGGGCAGTATAATGAGTTTTGCAATAGAAATAGTAATAAAAGCACCAATGGATGTTGTATGTGACTACATAATAGAAGATGAAAAAATAAAAGAATGGAATACGTTTATAATAGAAAATCGCTATCCTTCAAATATGGATAAAGAGAATCCACGTGTAGGAGATAAATATATTACTGTTCAAAAAGTCGGTAAGAAAATATTCGAGGCTGAAGTAGAAATCCTTGAATACGATGCACCTCATATTATTTCACTTGGCAGTGAAATGAAGCAAGGTTATTCAGCAATGACTTATATGTTAGAAGAAGATGAGGAAGGTACAGCACTTACATTAATTTCAGAATATGAACCTAGTAATTTTTACTATAAAATTATGTATAAGTTAACAGGCTGGATTTCACGAGGTTTAACTATGGAACAAATTGAGCGTCTAGCAGAATGTGTAGAAGCTGCTTATCATAAAGAAAATTAATATTAAAGATATGTATGAAGGTAAAAGCGTTACTCAATCTCAGGAGTAACGCTTTTACTGTTTAAAGATTTTTTATTGAAAACCTCAATAGCTCGTTCATATATTTCTTTATCAATACAAAATCTTTCTGTTATCCAATAATTAAGTTCAGAAGATGTAAGGCTTTGTTCTCTTTTCTTATCTTGGAAATATTGTTTTAAAACATTATCATTAATAGAAGTTGGAATACCATCGATATAACCGAAAATCTGAATTTTCTTTAATACAGGAGATGTATGCCAATCGTTAGACTTTGTAATGAGTTCTTTCATACTTGATAAATCTATTGGCTCTGTATGTAAGATTTTTGCTGGACCTGGATTTCTAGTAATTTCAATCTTATTATTTGAGACTTCATAAGTAAAAGTTTCCCTTACATTACTTACTTGAAATGATTCATAAAGTGGATAAGCTTGGAATAAAGGTGCACAGTAACCAACATCAACATAGTAAGGCTGCTCTAAGTTAACGCGTAAGCATAAATGTCCGGGATTCATATACAAATAATGAACGTCAAAACCAAGGTTTGATAATAACCAATGAAATCCAATTGAGTGCGTCCAACAAGTACCCCCCAGACCTTTTGTAGTAATACGGTTTATGTATGTATCAATGGAAGGGAAATAATTACCTGTTTCATTACCTTTTTCCCAGTCAATTATTTTAGTAAGAGTTTCCCACTTTATTTTTTCTTGATGAGCTTTAATAAGCTCATTTAAAAACTTTAAGCTAGTAGGTTGATTTGTAGTACCTAAAAATGATAGAAATTTATTTACTAGTTTTTCTTGAGACATTTTCTGATCCTTTCTATATAGAAATCGTTTTTGGTATTATTATACAATAGATATCAGAAAATACAGGTATTTATTAATGGAGTGGGAGAGAATTATATGTCTATGTCGCTATATTATAAAAAAATCCGGGAGAAATTAGGCCATGAACTAATTTTTATGCCGAGTGTAGCTGCGGTTATAAAAAATGAGCAAGAAGATATTTTATTTCAATATCCTGGCGGGGAATACTGGAGTTTGCCAGCTGGAGCAATTGAGCCTGGAGAAACTCCAGAAGAAGCAGTAGTTCGTGAAGTGTGGGAAGAAACAGGATTGAAAGTGCAAGTAAAAAAACAAAAAGGGGTGTTTGGAGGAGAAGAGTATCGCCATACATATCCGAATGGCGATCAAGTAGAATATATTGTTGTTGTGTTTGAATGTGAAATTACTAGTGGAAAACTGAAATCAATAGATGGTGAATCTTTAAAACTACAATATTTCTCATTATCTGAAAAGCCTCCTTTAGCACTACCATACCCAGATAAAATATTTTTATAGATGTAAAATAACACACCTTATTTATTGAAGGTGTGCTATTTATATAACCCCGTTGTATACATTTCCGTCAATGTATGTACTATCTCTTCTAACTCTAATTTTTTATCATTTTTCACAATCGTCCAAAGAAATATCTCATTCATTGCGAACCAAGCACGTGCTACAGTTTCTTTATTTAATTCAGGATGCGCTAACCCATTTTCTTGAGAGTATGTAATATCTTGCGTAATGCTGTTTATAAATCGTTCTCGAATCTCATCCCATTTTTGACGTATCTCTTTTGATAGCCCGATTGCTTCTTCTACAACTTGTAAAATAGCTCGTTCTTTCTCTGCTAGTTGGAGGAATGCCCTCACTTGGTTTTGAATCATATTACGTGCTTCTTCTTTTGTTTGAGGAGAAAAAGAGCGCTCAGCAATATCATAAAATTGATTCATAACATCTTCCATTAAAACGGTGAGGAGATCATCTTTGTTTTTGAAGTATACATATGCCGTTCCATAACCAGTTTCTGCATGTTTAATAATTTGCGTAATGGTTGTTTTCTGAAATCCGTTATTAATAAAAACAATGTATCCGGAATGTAAAAGTTTCTTTTTAGTTTCTAAGGAGCGGTGTTTTCTTGATGAAAGAGTAGTGTTTTTCAAAGAACCACCTCTTTATACTGAAATATCTGAAAATATAACTGTATTGTAAAAGAAATTCATATATAAAGTCAACTGACATAATATCATTGACGTTATATCAACTAAGGTGATATATTTCAATTAGTTAGAATAAAAAGAAAATTAAGAGAAGGTGACACCATGTATACAGAACCATTTCAACCAACTTATGAGTATGCGCTTGAATGTGATAAACATGATGAACTGAAAGATTTTCAAACTGAATTTTATAAAAAAGAAGGAACAATATATTTAGATGGAAACTCATTAGGGCTACTTTCAAAAAGAGCAGAAAAATCATTACTTACTTTGCTAGATTCATGGAAAGAGTACGGTATTGACGGCTGGACCGAGGGTGAGCATCCCTGGTTTTTCCTTTCGGAGAAATTAGGTGAATTGACTGCGCCTCTTATTGGAGCTTTACCAGAAGAAACTATTGTAACCGGTTCCACGACAACGAATATTCATCAAGTAATCGCAACTTTCTATGAGCCGAAAGGAATTCGCACAAAAATTCTTGCGGATGAGTTGACATTCCCGTCCGATATATATGCACTTCAAAGTCAAATTCGTTTAAAAGGCTTAGATCCAGATGAGCATTTAGTACGAGTGAAGAGCCGAGATGGTAGAACACTTTCTGAAGATGATATTATTCATGCAATGACAGATGATATCGCGTTAATTTTATTACCTTCTGTACTATATAGAAGTGGCCAAGTTCTTGATATGAAACGTTTAACAGCGGAAGCACATAAGCGTGGTATTCATATCGGATTTGATTTATGTCATTCGATTGGTTCTATTCCGCATCATTTCAAAGAATGGGATGTTGATTTCGCTATTTGGTGTAATTATAAATACTTAAATGCAGGACCTGGTGGTGTTGCTGGTCTTTATGTAAATAAAAAGCATTGTAATAGACTTCCAGGATTGTCTGGATGGTTCAGCTCTAGAAAAGATAAGCAGTTTGATATGGAACATACATTAACAGCTGCTGATCATGCAGGTGCATATCAAATTGGTACCCCTCACGTATTAAGTACAGCGCCGTTAATCGGTTCTCTTGAAATTTTTAAAGAGGCTGGTATAGAACGTTTACGTGAAAAATCTTTACATATTACAAGATACATGCTTAATTTAATTGCTCATGAATTAAGTGATTTTGAATTTACAATTGGAAATCCATTAGAGGATGAAAAACGAGGCGGGCATATTTATTTAGAGCATGCAGAAGCAGCACGCATATGTAAAGCGTTAAAAGCAAATGGAGTTATCCCTGATTTCCGTGCACCTAATGGAGTAAGACTTGCGCCAGTCGCTTTATATAACACATACGAAGAAGTGTGGAAATCTGTACAAATATTAAAGAAAATCATGAAAGATGAAGAATATAAACAGTTTGAAAATAAGAGAGAGGTTGTGGCATAAGTATGAAAACATCAGAGTGGATTGATATTTCACAACCGCTAAATAATGATATTGCTACTTGGCCAGGGGACACACCGTTCTCGTATGAAGTATCATGGCCGAAAGAAGAGAGTGGCTCAGTAAATGTTGGAAAATTAACGATGAGTATTCATACAGGTACTCATATTGATGCACCGTTTCATTTTGATAATGAAGGAAAGAAAGTAATAGATTTAGATATTCAAGTTTATGTCGGCCCAGTACGAATCATTGACGTTTCTAATCTTGAAAGCATCGGAAAAAAAGAATTAGAAAACTTTAATTTAGAAGGAGTAGAACGGTTGTTATTACGCACATCTTCACATGGTAAAGTGAATGAATTCCCAGATGTAATCCCGCATTTACATGCAGATATAGCACCGTTTCTTTCAGAGAAAGGTATACGTTTAATCGGGGTGGATGTACCGTCAGTTGATCCATTAGATGATAAAGAATTAGAAGCGCATCATCAATTATTTAAACATGGCATACACATTTTAGAAAATGTCGTACTAGATCACGTAGCAGACGGCGATTATGAATTGATTGCATTACCACTTGCCTTAACAGATGCAGATGGAAGTCCAGTTCGAGCAGTTATTAGACCAATATAAGTAGAAATATATATAAGGGGCGTTTGGCTAATATGAAAGAAAACGAAAAGATAATTATGGAAAAAGGGATTCATACGGATTTTAAAGAGAATATGACGTACGGGGAATATTTACAATTAGATAGTTTACTATCTTCTCAAAAGAGATTATCAGATCACCATGATGAAATGTTGTTCATCGTTATTCACCAAGCAAGTGAACTTTGGATGAAGCTTATTTTACATGAGTTATATGCAGCAATTGAATCTATTAAACAAGATAAATTACAACCAGCTTTTAAAATGTTAGCGCGTGTATCAAAAATTCAGTCGCAAATTATTCAATCTTGGGATATTCTTGCGACATTAACACCATCCGAGTACATTGAGTTTCGTGACTCGCTCGGTCAAGCTTCAGGTTTTCAATCGTATCAATATCGTATGATTGAGTATGCGCTTGGTTATAAAACGCCGCATGCATTAAAAATTTATGAAAAAGATCCAGAATTACACGCTCGACTTCATACGGCGCTACATGCACCAAGTTTGTATGATGTCGCAATTCAAGCACTTGTAAAAGAAGGATTCCCTATTCATAAAGATGTGTTGAATCGTGATATTACGCAGCCTTATGAAGAAGATGCCACGGTAGAAGCGGCATGGCTTGAAGTGTATGCCGATGTGAAAAAGTATTGGAACTTATACCAACTTGCTGAAAAATTAATCGATATTGAAGATTGGCTACAACAATGGCGTTTCCGTCATATGAAAACGGTAGAACGAATTATCGGACATAAAATGGGAACAGGTGGATCTTCAGGTGTATCTTATTTAAAACGAGTACTTGATCAACGATTCTTCCCAGAGCTTTGGAATGTTCGCACGAAATTATAGAAACAAACCTGTCAGCTAAACTGACAGGTTTGTTTTTTTATTTGAATTCAATTATGTTTTAATAGAAGCTACAACATATAAATAAATGAAGTGATTTTTTAAGCGGAGGTAAAGTTTTGAATTTCAAGCAGCTAGAAAATAAATTTGAAAAGAAAAAAGTGAATACATTTCTTGTTTATCAAAAAGGAGAATTAACAACCGAGTATTATAAAACACCCGAATGTACAAATAACTTATATAAAATAAATTCGATTACAAAAAGTATC
The DNA here is from genome assembly GCF_022663305.1 of Bacillus cereus group sp. BfR-BA-01408. NCBI lineage: Bacteria > Bacillati > Bacillota > Bacilli > Caryophanales > Bacillaceae > Bacillus > Bacillus cereus group sp. BfR-BA-01408. The sequence continues at coordinate 93,060 of NZ_JAKUFF010000003.1, forward strand.
GTATCTTTATTAATTGGTATTGCAATTGATAAAGGCTATATAAATGATATACATACACCTATTACAGAGTGGATTGAAAATGTACCTGAGGGAAAACATGATTTGACGCTTTATCACTTATTAACAATGACTACTGGTGAGGAGTGGAAAGAGTTTGGAAATGGAGTAGTATTCCCGAATGACTTTGTAGAATCAGCGAACTGGGTGCAATATATATTAGAAAAACCAATAATTGAAGAACCGGCTACAAAAATGAATTATAACTCAGGGTCTTCGCATTTACTTAGTTACATTATCCAAAAAGCTACTGGAATGCCGACAGAACAGTTTGCGAAAAGGTACTTATTTAATCCGTTAGAGATTACAGAATATGAGTGGCAACAAGATTCCCAGGGAATATATGTTGGTGGTTTCGGTATGAAAATGAAATCTAAAGATTTATTAAAACTCGGAATATTATGTTTGCAGAATGGAATTTGGCAGGGGAATGAAATTGTATCATCGAAATGGTTAGAAGAATCAAGTACACCTCTATTTGAAACGTATGAACATGTCGGGGCATATGGATATCACTGGTGGGTATTGAATAACGAAAGATTTCACATACCGTATTGTATGTACTTTGCTATGGGATACGGCGGGCAATACATCGTTGTCATTCCGCAGTTAGAGGTGGTTGCTGTAATTAGTAGTCATATGCCTAAACGTGGGCTCGTTCCATTAAAGTTATTTATTGAGCATGTACAGGAGAATTATAAGTTTGTATAAGAAGAGGAGGGACTGTATGGGGGATGTAAAAACATTATCTTTATTTAGACTATGTTTAAGCCTTCTAGCATTTAGTGCAATCATTACGCAATTTATAATACGGGCACAAGTGAAACCGTTCAATCCAGTTAATTTTTTCAGTTTCTTCACTATCGAAAGTAACATTTTAGTTGCATGTATTCTCCTTTTAAGTAGTATCGGAACAGCTACATTTGGTCGATCAGAACAGTTTGGTGTACTTCGTGGTGCAGCGACTGTATACATACTTACGACTGGACTCATTTATTTTTTATTATTAAGAGGGTTAGAAGAATCACTTCAAACCGCAATACCATGGGTAAATACGGTGTTACATTATATCATGCCAATTGCCATGCTTTTAGATTGGATATTAAATCCACCAAATAAGAAAATCACTTGGAAACAAGCCGCAAGTTGGCTCTTATTCCCGTTTTTTTACGTTTTATATAGCTTAATACGTGGTCCAATCGTGAATTGGTATCCTTATCCGTTTTTAGATCCGAGAATAAGTGGATATGGTAGAGTACTTTTATACAGTATAGGAATAGCAGTTGTAATTGGCGCTATTTGTATATTGGTAAGATTTTTAGGGAATCGAAATTTTAGAAATGAAAGAAACCCGGCTGTTTAAATTCATAACAGCCGGTTTTTTTTCATTTTATCTACTCGTTTTCTGAAACGACATTTTAATAAATTTCTCCGTCTTCGTTTCAAACTCTACATCAACAAAAACACCATATTCTTTTCCATCCTCACGTAGCCACAATTTAAATTTTTCAATTGTTATTTGAACGGTTTTTGGTTTTCTACCTATATGAAGGTAATCAATAATCTCCGCTTTTGGGTATTGTTCTTTCGTTTTCTCTACAGCAAGTTTACCCCATTTCGCATAAGGTGGCTGAGCATGAACAATTGATGAGCCTGTATATACATTTGAACATGTTATTAGGAACAGAAGGACGAATGCGACACGCTTTAACAATTTCTTCACGATGAACTCCTTTTATCCTTTTTTATCCCACTTTAATGGGCAGTAAGCCCCCCATCTCAAAATTCAGCGAAAGTAAAGAAATTAGGTGGGGGTCGGGCTGCTCATAAAAGTTCGATTGGTTCAACTAATAATCAGTGGGGGATGAAGAAAACCCCCACTGATTAAAGTCTCACTTTATATTGTTTACATATTTTTTCAACGATATTAGTTTGGATTTTTTTGTCTTCTTTACATAAAAGCGAGGCTTTTACAAAACATAACCAAGAAATCATTTCCGTAATTAAGGAGGGAAAATTATGCGCCAAAAAGCTATTTTTAAAATAGCAGTTTTGCTTGCGTTCATAGGACTGTCTTTCATGGTCAGTAGTATACAACTAAAAAATGTAGAAGCCTTTTCTAATCAGGTCATTCAAAGGGGAGCATCTGGCGAAGATGTCATTGAACTGCAATCTCGTTTGAAATATAACGGGTTTTATACCGGAAAAGTGGATGGTGTTTTCGGCTGGGGTACATACTGGGCACTTCGAAATTTTCAAGAGAAATTCGGTTTACCTGTTGATGGTTTAGCCGGAGCTAAAACGAAGCAAATGCTCGTGAAGGCAACGAAGTATGATAAGTCAACTGCTAATAAAGGAACGACAACGAATAAAGGAAATAGTGGTGGTACAGCACAAGAAAATAAACCACCTCAAAATAAAGGGACAAATGTTCCAAATGGTTATTCCCAAAATGACATTCAGCTTATGGCAAACGCAGTATATGGAGAATCTCGTGGTGAGCCGTACTTAGGACAAGTTGCAGTCGCTGCAGTTATTTTAAATCGTGTTACAAGTGCATCATTTCCAAATACTGTTTCGGGTGTGATTTTTGAGCCAAGAGCATTTACAGCGGTAGCAGACGGACAAATATATTTAACGCCAAATGAAACAGCGAAAAAAGCTGTATTAGATGCAATTAATGGATGGGATCCAACAGGAAACGCATTGTATTATTTCAATCCAGATACTGCAACAAGTAAATGGATTTGGACTCGTCCACAAATTAAAAAGATCGGGAAACATATTTTCTGTAAATAGAGCGGAGGTGGAACTATGTTACGAGGTATTATAATCGTATTATTAACAGTTGGTGTAGTCGGGACAGGATACTGGGGCTATAAAGAGCATCAAGAGAAGAATGCAGTATTAATTCGGGCAGAAAATAGCTATCAACGTGCGTTTCATGATTTAGCGTATGAGGTTGATTTATTGCACGATAAAATTGGAACAACGCTTGCGATGAATTCGCGCGCATCTTTATCGCCTGCATTAGCAGATGTATGGAGATTAACATCGGAAGCTCGTTCGGATGTAGGACAACTTCCTTTAACATTAATGCCTTTTAATAAAACGGAAGAATTTTTAGCGAATATCGGTGATTTTAGTTACCGTGCAGCCATTCGTGATTTAGAAAAAGAGCCGTTAAATGATCAAGAATACAAAACGTTGCAAACTTTATATTCCAATGCAGGAAATATACAAGATGAACTAAGAAAAGTGCAACATCTTGTTTTGAAAAACAATTTACGCTGGATGGATGTCGAGATGGCACTCGCATCAAATCGTGATCCTGCAGACAATACAATTATTGACGGATTAAAGACAGTAGAAAAAAATGTAACATCGTATTCTTCTACAAACTTCGGACCTACCTTTACAAGTGCACAAAAAAATAAAAAAGGTGGATTTGAAGCAGGAGGAAAAGCAATTTCAAAAGATGAAGCGGCGAAAATTGCAAAATCGTTTTTAAATTTAAAAGGAAATGAAAAGGTAGAAGTCGAGAAAAGCGGAAAAGGTGCGAAAGAATCTTTCTATAGTGTGAAAATTAAAGATGAGGCAACGAATAATGAGTTTTATATGGATATTACCGGGAAAGGCGGATATCCAATTTGGGTTATGAATAATCGAGAAATTAAAGAACAGAAAATTAGTTTAAACGATGCGGGAAGTAAAGGTTTGAAATTTTTAAAGGACCATAAGTTTCATAATATGGAGCTTTATGATAGCTCACAATATGATAATGTTGGTGTATTTACGTATGTAGTAAATGAGAATGGCGTACGAATTTATCCAGAAGCAATTCAAATGAAAATTGCTTTAGATGACGGTTCTATCGTCGGATTTTCGGCGAAAGAATATTTAGCATCACACCAAAAACGAACAATCCCTTCGGCAAAGCTAACTGCAGCAGAAGCAAGAAAGAAAATAAACCCTGATGTAAAGGTAATGGAAGAGCGAAAAGCAATGGTAGTAAACGATTTGCATAACGAAGTACTTTGCTATGAATTTGTAGGTACTTTAGGGAAAGATACGTACCAAATTTTCATTAATGCAAATAGCGGAGCAGAAGAAAAAGTGAAGAAAATGCAAGCTGTTGAAAAAATTTATGATTAAACTTGAATGGTAAAGTGGTGAGAATAATGAAGATTTTAATATATCTATTGATGGTTTGTTTATTAATAACTGGATGCAGTATTGGAAAAAAGGATAATCCAAACGAAAAGCCCGAGCAAAAAAATGTTTCAATGAAAAATGTTAATTATACAAATAAGTCAAATAAGCCAAATGAAAAAGCAGCGGACCATTTAGCATCTTTAGCGGCAAGTGTGCCAGGTGTAAATGATGCGACAGCGGTAGTAGTTGGGAAATATGCTATTGTAGGCATTGATGTAAAAGCGAAACTAGATCGAACACGTGTTGAGTCCATAAAATACTCTGTTGCAGAAAGCTTAAAAAACGATCCTGATGGTGCTAATGCAGTCGTTGTAGCAGATGTTGATACGTATGAAAGACTGAAACAAATTGGAAAGCAAATTAAAAAAGGAAAAACAGGTGAAGGTATACTGGATGAGTTAGCAGCAATTGTTGGCCGAGTAATGCCACAAGTTCCAAATGACATGATTGAAAATCGAGAAACGAATCCAATAAAAGATAATGATAAACAATTACCAAAAGATGAAGAACAAGAACTGAGAAAAGAACAGAATGACCAATCAAATAATCATTTAAATAAATAAATTTAACCGTAACCCTGTACTAAATTGTACAGGGTTTTTCAATATAATATTAAATATTCAGTTTATTTTTAAGGGAATATATGGTTTAATTATTATGGGAGGGACAACTGTTATGATGAAAAAAAGCACATTAATATTATGTAGTTTATGCTTAGGTTTCAGTATGACAGCGTGTGAACAGAAGAAAGAAGTAAAAAAGCAAACAGCGACTTCTTCTACTGTGATGGAAAATCAAAAGAAAGAATCTATCAATATAAATCATTTCTCCAATATAAATGAAGGAATGACTTATAAAGAAGTGAAAGATTTAATTGGTTTTGAGGGGGATTTACTCATAGAAGAAGGGGTGGAACATTCTACACAAATTAAGCAAATTTTTGCTTGGAAGGGAAGCAATCCAACTGCATTAGTTGAAATTACATTTTTAGATGGCAAAGTATATTCTAAAGTGCAGCAAGGTTTAAGTTAATAAGTAAAAAATAGGAGAGTTTATCATGAACATACATACAGGGGAAATTCAATTAGTTCCGTATAAAGAGGAATTTAAGGAAGTTATACAAACATTTACTTTACCAAGTGAACAAGTTCAATTTACATCGGACCCAGTTGAATTATTGAAAAAAGCAAAAAATGATCGTACAAAAAATGTGATTGTTATTTTAGATTACAATAGGGTACCTGTTGGTCTTTTTGCATTGCAAACAGGAGATAGAGTGCAGGAGTTCACAGAAAATGAGAACGCTTTACTTTTAACTTCATTTTCTATAAATCACAATAGACAAAGGAAGGGATACGCTAAAAAATCACTGGCACTATTACAAGAGTTTGTACAATGTTATTTTCCGATGAAAAATGAAGTTGTACTTGCTGTGAATGAAAAAAATATTCCTGCACAAAATTTATATGAAAAAGTTGGCTTCCAAGATAAAGGTTTTAGAAGAATGGGACCAATTGGTCAACAAATCATAATGCATTTATCTATCATAAAATAACGAGAAAAAACTTACTCTTGTACAAAAGTAGTAAGTTTTTTATTTAGAAAGATATATAATATATAAATAAACGAAATAGAAATGAAGGAAATACAAAATGAATCAAGTTAGAAAATGGAATATTATTGGTGGAAGGGTGATAAAAACAGGAATTGCGGTTTTTCTTACAGTTCTAGTTTGTGAATTTTTTAATATTCCAACTATATTTGCTGTTATCACCGCAATTGTAACGATTGAGCCAACTGCAACGGATTCTATAAAAAAAGGACTGGTTCGTTTTCCAGCTTCAACAATTGGATCAGCATATGCAATGACTTTCACATTTTTCCTAGGTCATCAGGCGCTTTCTTATGCGTTAGCAGCGATGTTTACAATCGTTACATGTCAAAAACTAAAGTTACATGCGGGAACGTTAGTTGCAACATTAACTGCTGTTGCAATGATCCCAATTACGGCAGATCACTATTTTACTGCATTTTTAATTCGATTAGCTACTACATCTACTGGTATTATAGTGTCTACTTTAGTGAATTTTTTCATCTTACCACCACATTATGTTAAAACAATTTCGGGATGTACAGAGGAACTATTTGTTAAAACGGCACATATTATGGAGGAATGGCTTAATGCATTAATTGAAGGGAAAGTGATAACCAAAGAGACAACTCATAATCTATCTAAAGTGAATTTATTATTACATAAAGCGGTACAATTTGTTCAATATGAGCAAAAAGATTGGAAATATCATCGACATACAAAAAAAGAAATGAGAAGTTTTTTACTTGTACAAAAGCAACTTCATTTATTACAGCAAATTATTTATCATATAGATAATTTAGCTCGAACACCAATTGAAACATGTGACTGGTCGCAAAATGAAAAAGAGATTTTACGACGAACAATTCATTCTATAATTTCAATATTAAGAAATAATTGTAATAAAATAGATGAGGAACATTTTAAACTGATTGATGAATTAGACAAGCAATTTTGGAATTATAAAAATGATTTAGCCCATTGTAAACCGAATCAATATCATCATCATTTTTCCAGTGAATCTATCATTTTATTTGAGGTATTATCTATACATGATATGTTAGAGGAATTAAAACAAATATTTGAGAAATATGAGGGGGAAAATCAATTCAATTGTTCAGTTCATTAAAATGTGGAGGATTGCTATGACAATTTATATTGCACTACTAAGAGGAATCAATGTAGGCGGTCATAAGATAATTAAAATGGCTGATTTAAAACAAACGTTTGAATCAATAGGGCTAAAACAAGTAAAAACATATATTCAAAGTGGTAATATCGTGTTCGAATCTGAAAAAGATATTGATTTTTTAAACAAACGAATACAATCTGAAATTAAAAACGTTTTTGGTTTTGATGTTCCGGTTATGTTAAGAACACATGAGGAATTTATAAACATTACCAAAAGATGCCCCTATGAAGTCAATTCATTGCGAGAAGGCGAAAGTATACATGTTGCCTTCTTAGCAAATGAACTTTCTGAATTAGAAAAAGATCAGCTACTTATGCAAAAAAATGAGACTGAAGATTGTTATATACATGAAAAAGTTGTGTATTTATTTTTCAAAAATAGCATTCGAAATTCAAAATTAATGAATCAGTTCCAGAAGTTACATACACCAGCTACGATAAGGAATTGGCGGACTGTGAATAAATTAAAAGCGATAGTAGAAGGGATGTAAATATAAAAAGATGAGATTTTCTGTATATAGAAAATCTCATCTTTTTATTTATATTGTTTTGCGACTATAAGTTCGACAATAGGATAAATAAAGAATGAAGAACAAAGCGCGATGAACAGAGGAAGGTTTTTTATTTCATCAAGTAATAGGAATGCAAATCCTTCTGATACTATTAAAATTAAAAACATAAGGCATATAAGTACAAAATAAGCAACTTTAAAACTTTTATATTTGATTTGCTGTCCCATTTCATCTTGGCTTTCTTTCGATACTCTGTTCGGATCTCCCCAAGTAATTTGATTAATTAAATTACCGATAATTAACGAAAAAGCGAATATTGTTCCTCCTAAAATCGAACCTTCCGTTACATATTTATATGCTCCATGTATGAGAACGACAATTAATGATAAAACGATAATTATGAAAATAAATTTTTTATGGTTCAATTTAGAAATAGCACCTCCATTGTTGTAAAAAACTCTTTACAACTATAGTATAAAATTGGGAAACTTTAATGTCAAATACTTTTTACACATGAGGCCGCGAAAATGATATTTTGTATTTACGGTTAATAAAAAATTACATTACATTTGAATGTAAAAGAATGGGCTCGCATATATTTGGAAGGGATGTCAGATTAATTTAGGGGGTAGTTATGTCTATTCTTTTAAAAGCTGGTGCTGATGCAGGAAATAACGGTTTGAAGTTAATGGTGAAAGGGCAAGATCCTATTTTTATTCCGAGTATATATGCTTTATATATAGGAGAGCCTACAGGATTGTTAGATGAGGGAGATGTTTCATTATCTGAATTAGAAAATCACATTGACGTGACCATTAGTTCTCCATCGTTAATGTTAAATAATGTGCGGTATATCGTTGGAGAAAAAGTCATTCAAGATCAATTAAAAGGTACTGAAGTTGAGAAGAAATCGAATAAGTCAACTGATGAGTTAATGGTTATTACGATTCTATCTGGTTTAGCGGTAAGTGCTATGCGTCAAAGTCCAACTTCTAGTCATATTAACATTCGTTATGATTTATCTGTTGCTCTCCCTATGCAGCTTATTACACAAGAAATAGCTGCGGAAAATGCGAAACGTTATATGGGGAATCATAAGGTTGTGTTCCATTATCCAAACGGACGTGATGTTACAATTAATATTTCCATCGAATATTGTAAATGCCTACCTGAAGGTGCTTCTGGGACGTGGGGCATTGTATATGATGAAGAAGGAAATGTTGTAAAACATAAAATAGAATGTGAACAAAATAAAGTGTCAGAAATTGATTTTGTTGATAAAACATTATTATCTTTTGATATTGGTGCAGGGACAACAGAAGAAGTCGTTTCACTAGGTGTAAACTTTAGACCACAACTAAGTAAGGGTTTATCGTACGGTGTGAAAGAAACGTTACTACAAATTATTACGAGATGGAACCGGAAGTATCCAACAAAGACAATTGATAGTATTACAGAATTCAATCAAATTTATTTAAATGATAAACACCCTAGAAATGCATTATTAGTTGAGGAATCACAACCAGCACTATTAGGTTTAGCAGCGCGTGTTGCAACGGATATTATTAACAAAATTGATGATATGAAAGACGATCCATATGTATTTATTTATGGCGGGGGCGCAGTTATCATAAAAAATAGCCTGAAAATGATTTTAAAACAAAAAGGGCGTTTAACAAATGTAATCTTTGTAGATAATCCATTATTTACAAATGCACGTGGATTATTAGTCTACACTTGTTCGCCAAAATATAGAGAGCATAAGCAAAAAGAGTTAGGATTTACAAACTTAACAATAAGTTAGTTGGTGGAAGTATGCGATCTAGGCGATATAAACGTGGTGACCGAGTAAAAATTAATATTCATAAGTCAGTATCACCTGAAATGCTTGCATGGCTGAATAAACAATCAAATCCAACCAACTTCTTTTTCTTTGCAGCGCAGCAACTTTTTAAACAAGTAGGAGATATTGATGTGTCAAAAGCTATACCAAGTAGCCATGTTTTCTCGTTATACGTGGAGCCATCATCCTTATTAAAAGTAGAAGTTAATCCTTTTAAAAGCGTACCACTAGAAGCAAATAAATCCACCGATAATATAAAAAAAAAATCATGGGAAGCTGTTGACCAATTAGATTGTCCGTTTTTTTAAACATAGAAAATAGAAAAATATAAGTATTGCCCATCACTATACATACGGATACAGTGATGGGCTTTTTTACATGTAAATATAGGGGGACACAAATTGCGGCGTGCCCCTCCTATTCATTATTTTTCTATTATTTTAGCTGTATGTTCAGTAACAGCATGAATGATGTCTTCCCAGTCATCAGGATGAATCTCATGTCCGGCGCCTTCAAGAGTTAATAGAGCTGAGTTAGGAATCTCGTCGATAAGTGCGAGACCATGTTCAAAAGGGAGTGCGGTATCGTCTGTTCCGTGAATGACTAATGTAGGTGCTTGTATGGAGTGAAGCACCCCTTCATATGCATCATCGCCTTGAAGTAAAGCGTGATTAAACATGCTTAATAAATTGTTAGCTCGTTCAATTTCTTGTTTTACTTGATTATAGACTCTTTTTTCATCAAATGTGCGTTTGGACCCGCATAATAGACGGGATCCTGAAACTAAATATTCTGCTACAACATTTTCATTTGTCCAATCTAAATGCGTGCCATTTGCGTGATGTGTTAAAATTCTTTCATCCATCGGAGGTAAATCGCGCGTGTTATCGTCAGAGCCTATTATACTTGTAGCTAATAATGTTAACGATAAAATTCTTTCGGGATGTTTTACAGCAGCAATTTGAGCGATCATACCCCCTAAAGACATCCCGAATAGATGCGCTTGATCAATATGATAAGCATCAAGTACCCCAATTGCATCTTCAGCCATATCCGTAACGGAATAATTAGAAGTTCCAGGTTCATATGCGACGGAGCGTCCCACATCACGGTTATCAAAACGAATAACAAATGCCCCGCTATTCGCCAACTGTTCACAAAATTCTTCATCCCAATAAACCATTGAACACGTAGCACCCATAATTAATAAAATAGCTGGATTTTTAGGGTTTCCAAAGCTTTCTGTACATATATCAATCCCGTTTATTTTAAATATCTTTTCAGTCATAGAGTTCTCTCCATTTCTTTTGAATGTAATTAAAAACACAATTTTGAATGACTCTAAGGTGTGTGTAAGATTTTCTATGTTTCTTGCATAATTACCCCCAAAAATAAGTTTATGATAATTTAAGGAAAAAAATTTTGAGAAATATTTGTATGTTATTAAAATAAACAGTAAGGAGGAGAGGAAATGAAAGCAATTGTTATAGATCAATATGGTAGTGTTGAAGAATTAAAAGAAAGACAAGTTTTAAAACCAGTTGTTAAGAATAATGAGGTATTAATACGTATTCTCGCAACATCTATTAATCCTGTTGATTGGAAAATAAGAAAAGGAGACTTACAAGAACAGTTGCGTTTTTCATTTCCAATCATTTTAGGGCTAGATGTAGCGGGAGTTATTGAAGAAGTTGGGGAAGAGATAGAATGTTTCAAAATAGGAGATAAGGTGTATACGAAACCTGAAAATATAGGGCAGGGCTCTTATGCTGAATTCATTACAGTAAAATCGGATTTAGTATCCTATATGCCTACAAATCTGAGTTTTGAAGAGGCAGCTTCTATTCCTCTTGCAGGACTTACTGCATGGCAAAGTCTTGTAGATTACGCAAAAATAAAAGAACATGACCGAGTACTTATTCATGCTGGAGCTGGTGGAGTTGGAAGTTTGGCAATCCAAATCGCAAAATCATTTGGAGCTTTTGTTGCGACAACTGCCAGTAGTAAGAATGAAGAGTTTTTAAAGTCTTTAGGGGCAGATCTCGTTATTGATTATAAAAAAGATAAATTTGAAGAATTACTATCAGATTTTGATATTGTATTAGATACAATAGGTGGGGAAGTACAAGAAAAAAGCTTTCAGATTTTAAAACCTGGTGGTGTATTAGTTTCGATTGTCCATGAACCAATTCAAAAAGTAAAAGAGATAAAATCAGGTTTTTTATGGCTAAAACCAAACGGAAAACAATTAGAAGCATTATCAGATTTAATTGTACATGGAAAAGTAAAACCAATTATAAGTAAAGTTATGCCGTTTAGTGAGGAAGGGATTAGAGAAGCTCATATTTTGAGTGAAGGTCAGCATGTTAGAGGTAAGATTGTAATTAAAATGGAATGATAATGAAAATATTATTTATATGGTGAGTTTTATGTAATAAAAAGCAAATACCCCAAAATATTTTGGGGTATTTGCTTTTATAGCATAAACTTTCGCATTATATCATGTAATCTCTCTAATCCAATTATCATATCTTTTTCATTTAACATCGAATAGCTAATTCTTAAATGATTATTATTTGTTTCGGGATTTAATAGACAAGCTGTACCTGGTAAAAAAGACACATCTACTTCATTTACTTTTTGTAATAAGGTAAAGGGATCTATCGAATCAGGAAGAGTAATCCATAAATTAAAGCCGCCATTTGGTATTTCAAAGTGCATTTCTTTAAGTGGTGATAACATATCAATCGTTATATCACGTCTAATTTGTAAAGCCGTACGTAATTTTTCTAAATGATTTTTCATACGTTCTGCACGTAAAAATGGTAGAAGTGCTTTTTGTGTTAATAAAGGACTACCGATATCCATTGAACCTTTTACAGCATATAACCATTCGAAAATAGGGCCATCGGCAATAAGTGATGCAATACGTAGTCCTGGTGCTAACGTTTTACTAAATCCTTTTATATATATTACGTGACCGTTTGTATCAAAATTTTTAATAGGAGGGGGAACAGTCACGCCCTCAAAATATATTTCACCGAAAGAATCATCTTCAATGATAAAAAACTCATATAGCTCTGCCAATTCTATAAGTTCCATTCTTCGTTCTTTACTCATTACTGTACCTGTTGGGTTCTGAAAAGTTGGATTCGTATACAATAAAATGGGATTTTTACTTTGACAAATATCATCGATTAAGTCGGATCGAATTCCATAATTATCAAGAGAAACGGGTATAATTCGAGCCCCTTTATTGATGAAAATATCAAGCGCAGCACTATAACACGGACTTTCTACTAATACAATATCACCAGGTTTTATTAGTGTTTGAGCAATTAAATCAATTCCTTGTTGTGCTCCGCTTGTAATTAATAACTGAGATGGATCTGTCAATAATTTCTGGTGTTCATTTAAGTGATTTGCTATTTCAACTCGCAATTCATAATCTCCTTGAACTGGTCCATAAGTTGCTAGAATCATCTGGTCTTTATTAAGTATTTTATGCATTTCGTCTGCCAAGAATGGATTTGGCAATAAACGAGGATATAAAATCGCTTGTGAAAAATCGTAATATTTCCGGTGCTGATTCATTGCATATTGAGATCGCATAACATTAATCGTTTTCGTTTGTTGCCATTTATACGGAACTGTTTTGAAATTTTTCTTTACATGTTTTTGTATATAAGCCCCTTTACCTTGTTCAATTCGTATATATTCTTTCTTTTCTAGCTGTTTATACGCCTTACGAACAGTTAATAGACTAATCTGTAAATCTTCGGCCATCGAGCGTAAAGATGGAAGTGAGTCACCATGTGAAAGCATGCCGCTTTGTACTCTTTCAACGATTTGCATATATATTTGCTGGTAATACGGTATGTTGGATTCTTTACGAAGGACAATCTTCATGGTTTCACCTTTTTCTTTTTTATTTAATTTAAGCGGAAAATATAAAGAGAATCAACTACGATTTTAGGAAACTGTTATATACATAAATACACTGTTATACACCATACCTTCTATACTCATGTTAAGAGTAAAAAGGAGGAAGAAAAATGGTCATTTTCAATTATATTTTAGTATGTATAATTTTTGGAACAACATTTTTAACAATAAAAATCGGAATTGGAGCAGGTGCACCCCCATTATTTTCAGCAGGAATTCGTTTCTTTCTGGCAGGAGTAATCTTAATGATTATATTTAAGCTAAAGCGAAAAGAAATTATGCCACATATATTTTCAAAACGTATTATATATGCTGGTTTTTGCTTAACGTTTATGACATTCGCAACTTTGTACTGGGCGGAACAATATATTTCTTCAGGGCTAGCTGCTGTGTTATCTGCTACGGGACCGATGATGATTTTGTTATTACAGACAAAGAGAAATAAGACAAAATTACAAAAGGAGCAACTTCTTGCTTTAATCATTGCGCTAATAGGCGTTGTTTTTGTTTCTTTACCAGGAATGCACCAAGAAGTAAGTTTTATATGGAGTATCGCTTGTTTTGTTTTAATAATAGGAGAATTATTTTACGGAATAGGCTCAATTCGCTCAAAAGAAATACTTTCGGATTTACAAAGTGTATCGCCATTTCTCATTAATGGTATTCAAATGTTTTATGGAGGCGTTTTACTACTAATCGTGTCTGGCATAGTAGAACAACCGAATGTAACTACACTAGCTTCTTGGAGTGTACAGTGGCCTATTTTATATCTTATCTTTATCGGATCAATTGGTGGGCACGGATTATATTATTGGCTCTTATCAAAAACAAATCCTGTATTCCCGTCAACATGGTTATACGTATCACCGTTAATTGCTATTATAGTAGGATATATTATATTAGGAGAACCTTTAAACCCTACAATGGGAATAGGTGCATGTTTCATTTTGGTTGGTGTATTTTTAGCTAATCGATCCACACTCCGGTCTTATTTCAGAAAAGGGAGATTATTTGAGAAAGAAATGTAATTATATAAAGAAGCAGTCCTGTATATAGCAGGGCTGCTTTCATTTTATTCATGATACGGATTGACTTTATTTATTGGAAAGGCGTAATATTATTAAGCTATATGAAAGAGATCTGCAAGAAGAGGGGAGTTATTATGAAAATAAATTGGACTGAAGTCAAGGAAAAAATTCGACCGCAAATTTCAAAACCATCATATGAAACTTGGTTTACGAATACTACTGTTTATTTAGAGGATGATATATTAACAATTTATTGTCCAAATGAATTTGCACGTGACTGGTTAGAATCTCATTATAAAGAATTAGTATTTAATACATTAAGAGAAATGTTTAATACGACGTTTGAAATTCAATTTGAATTAAAATCAAATACAAATACAACCAGTAATAATGAAAAATCAACAATTGAAGATATCACTTCCGAATTAGGAGAGCAGTTCAAAGTCTCTAATAACAGTTTAAAATATAATGATGTAGATGAGAGCAATAAACGTATTCGAGCGTTAGAAGAAAAAATAATGAACTTGGAAAAGGTCATTGGTACATTAGTAGAAAAATTAGATGCAGTAGAATTAAAAACACAGTTGGAAAAATAACCAACTGTGTTTTTTTACTTAATTCGCTTTTTTTATAAACCCTTTATAATGACGTTTTACAAGCTGGCTTTCTAACGTTTTCATTGTTTCAAGTGCCACACCGACAATGATCAGTAAGCTTGTACCACCAATTTGTGCAGAAGGTGGTAATGTAGCAATTTTCGTGAATACGAGCGGTAAAATTGAAATTGCACCTAAGAAAATCGCGCCGATAAATGTTAAACGGTATAAAATTTTGGTTACATATTGTTCTGTTGATTTACCAGGACGAATACCAGGCACATATCCATTTTGCTTTTTCAAATTCTCAGCCATTTGTTCAGGATTTACTTGAATAAATGCGTAGAAGTATGTGAAAGCAACGATAAGACCGACATAAAGTGTCATTCCAAATGGATGTGCAAAATCCAGATTAGCAACTATCCATTTGGATACGCTTGAATCAGGGAAAAGCTGCGCAATTGTACGCGGCGTCATTAAAAATGCAGAAGCAAAGATTACTGGAATTACACCAGCACTATTTACTTTAAGAGGTAAATGAGTATTTTTTGCTCCTTGATATTGATTGTTGCCTGAAACAGCTTTTGCATATTGAATCGGTATTTTACGCACCGCTTGTTGTATGTAAATAACGCCAACAACTATCGCTAAAATTATAAGACCAATTAAGACCATCTTTATGATGTGCATGAATAATTGATCGCCTGCATTTTGAAATTGTTGCAAATAAATTTGGTTCGCAACATTTGGAATCGCTGCAACAAGTCCTGCGAAGATAATCATCGAAATACCATTACCTACTCCGTTAGCGGTAATTTGTTCACCTAACCAAAGTAAAAATGCAGTTCCTGCAGTTAAAACTGTCGCAATAAATAAGTATGTAGTCCAGCTTTGATCTGTAATTAATTGTCCACCTGCTATATTATTAAAGCCATAAGACATCCCAATGGCTTGTATGAATGCGAGAATGATTGTAAAGTATCGAGTGAATTGAGCTGACTTCTTACGGCCCATTTCTCCTTGCTTTGCCCATTCCGAAAATTTAGGTATAACGTCCATTTGTAGTAATTGTACTATGATGGAAGCTGTAATATAAGGTGTAATACCTACAGCAAAGATTGAGAAGTGTTGCAGTGCTCCTCCGCCAAATACGTTTAGCATACCTAAAACATTAGCTTGATCTTGTACTTTTAATACCTCTGCGTTAGTATGAGGAACTGGAATAAACGTGCCAATTCGGAAAACAATTAACATCGCTAATGTAAAAAGGATTTTCCTTCTTATCTCAGCTACTCTCATGAAATTTGAAATCGTACGAAACATAATGTCGCCTCCTATATTTTTATCAGTTTAAAACTGATTATTATATCCTGATGAAGTAACCACAAACCTCCTTCCGCATTAAATTCATTTGACAAATGGAATTTTATACATTTTGTAGTTTTCACGGATATAAAAATATAAGGTGTTTTTTAGCGACCTATAAGTTTTTCATAATCATTCAATACACATAATATATCGAATAAATTAACAAATGTACATACATACGCATGAAAAATGAATAAATAGGGTCATTTTTTACATTTATTTAATGATAAATTGATAGGAAATTATTATTCAGGATTGTTATACATGTTATAAAAGTAAAGGTGAGCTATTATGATTTATAGCTAATATTCATTCAAACGTATCAGCTAATAGTGTTTCCCAATCTTTAAAAGATAATTTATCAGTTATATGTTTTAGTGCATTAGGTACAACAATATGACAAATTGAAGAGCACCTTAAAGTGCTCTTTTTTTATTGAAATTCATGCACATATATAAGTTGTTCTTTATTTATATCATCGTCCTTATATTATGTAATTTTGCATAATGTTACATAAATTGTGTATTTTCCCTTTTTTTCGACAGAAACAGGAAGTATACTTTGTACAAGCTTTCTATTTCAAAAATTATACGAGGTGAAAAAATGAAAAACAAAAAGACGTTAACTAAGGTAGCATTAACAACAGGTTTAGCTTTAACAGCAGTAGCACCATACGGAGTAGGTCATGCAGAGGAAACTGATCAACTACAAGTTCAAATTCAGGAGGAATCATTCCGATCAGGTGAACTTACACAACCGTCACAAAAGGCACCAGAGAATGTAGTAAAAGATGCTCTTAAGGAGAAAACAAAGCAAGCCCTTTCTCCAAAGCAAGTTAATGGAGAAACAGGAGTAGATTATAAAGTTCTTCAAAAACGTGGTTCATATGATGGGACTACACTTGTACGTATACAACAAACATATGAAGGAAAAGAAGTATATGGCCATCAATTAACTGCACACGTAGATAATGACGGTGTTATTAAAAGTGTTTCAGGTGATAGCGCGCAAAATTTAAAACAAGAAGAATTAAAAAAACCTATCAATCTATCAAAAGATGAAGCGAAACAATATATTTATAAGAAGTACGGGAACGATATCAATTTTATTTCTGAGCCAGAAGTTAAGGAAGTTATTTTTGTGGATGAAAAGAATGGACAAGCTAGCAATGCGTACCAGGTTACATTTGAAGCTGCCACACCAAAATATGTTTCTGGTACATATTTAGTAAATGCACAAAATGGTGATATGTTAAAAAATATGGTGCAAGAGTCTAACTTAAAAGCCAGTGACAAATTAGTTAGCGCTTTAAAGGATAGTAAAAAAAGCAGTCTTACGTCATTAACAGGCACTGGCAAAGATGATTTAGGTATCTCTCGTTCATTTGGTATTTCTAAACAAAGTAATGGCAAATATGCTCTTGCTGATTATACAAGAGGGCAAGGCATTGAAACATATGATGTAAATTACAGAGATATTACTAAAGAAGAAAACTATTATCCTGGTACATTAGCAACTAGTACTTCGACAACATTTAACGATCCAAAAGCAGTAAGTGCTCATTACTTAGCAACAAAAGTTTTTGATTTTTATAAAGATAAATACAATCGTAATAGCTTTGATAATAAGGGACAAAAGGTAGTTTCAGTTGTACACGCTTGGGATTCTGAAGAGACGAATAATCCGAAAAATTGGCAGAATGCATTAAGTGCTAATAATGGTAGTATGCTTGTATATGGAGATCCTATCGTCAAAGCATATGACGTAGCTGGGCATGAATTTACACATGCTGTTACTTCTAGTGAATCTAATCTTGAATATTACGGTGAATCTGGTGCGATAAATGAGGCACTATCTGATATTATGGGAACATCTATTGAGAAATACGTAAATAATGGAAGCTTTAACTGGACGATGGGAGAACAAACTGGATCTGTCTTCCGTGATATGGAAAACCCAGCTTCTGTTCCATCTTCACTTGGAGTACCTTATCCAGATGATTACAGTGAATTTAACGATTTTAATGGATGGGATCAAGGCGGCGTTCACTTTAACTCAAGTATTATTAATAAAGTTGCATATCTCATTGCAAAAGGCGGAACTCATAATGGTGTAACTGTTAAAGGAATTGGTGAAGATAAAATGTTCGATATCTTCTATTACGCAAATACAGATGAGTTAAACATGACTTCTAATTTCAAAGAATTGAGATCAGCATGTATTCGAGTGGCAACTAATAAATATGGTGCGAATACAGCGGAAGTTCAAGCAGTACAGAAGGCATTTGATGCAGCGAAAATTAAGTAGGTTAGAAATATAGTTATCATTCATATATTATTACATTATGAAAAACAGCTAATATCCTTAAAGGACATTAGCTGTTTTTTTACGTAACTATGCATTAGTGAAAATATACTTACTTAACAATAATTAGGGAGGGTATCTTTAAAAGTTACGTCAAATATGTAAGGTTTATAGTATATAAAAACAGAAAATTAATAATATATTGACCTCTTAACGGAAAGTGCTATAGAATGAAAGCGATAACAAACGATTGCTTTATAATGATTTCCCTGATCTTTTAGTATTTACAAATATATGAAGACATAAACAAACCTATTTTTTTATACATTAATGCAAACGTTTTCGTATTAAAAGATCATTGAAATACATATGTGAAATCAGCCAATATGGGGGTGAAATAAAAGAGATTTTTAGATTAATTTAAGTAGTTGTAATGTAGTACGAGCAGAATATAACGTTCATGCTATTTAAAGAAAGGGTGTATGTGGTGCAAATGATAAAAAGATTAATTAACAAATCAGTTTTATTACTTACTATAATCGTTATGTTATCATCTGTTTTCTCTTTTCAAAGTGTAAAGGCAGTTTCAAATTCGAAAACAACTGAAGTTATCATTCATTACAAAGAACAGTCTGGAAATACAAAAGACTGGAATCTTTGGATATGGGGAGAAAATGCAAATGGTAACTCATATGAATTTACTGGTGAAGATGAATTTGGAAAGTACGCAAAGATTAATATAGATGGTGACTATAATCGTGTAGGATTTATCATTCGTACAAATGAGTGGGAAAAAGATGGTAGCGATCGTTGGATTGAAAATATAAAGGACGGTCGTGCTGAAGTATGGATTCTTTCGGGTGATGAAAAAGTATATAATTCTAAGCCGTCATCGGATCTATCAATTCAAAAAGCATCTATTGATAGTTTCAATGAAATTACTGTAACGACTAATGTCCCGTTTCATATTAAGGAACGAAATATTGAAATTGAAGGCATTAAAATTAAGAATATTAGTCCTTATGATAGAAACAGTGGGAATATTACGAATAAGTTTAAAATAATTACGGAGCAGAAAATTGATTTAAAACAGACATACAAAGTTAAAATCGAAAACGTAGCTGATACGAATACTGAAATCGGTAAAGTAATTCGTAGTGAGGAGTTTGATCATTCATTTTATTATGGTGGTAACGATTTAGGGAATATATATACACCACAACATACAAAGTTCCGTGTATGGGCTCCTACTGCGAGTGAAGCGAAATTAGTTACATATAAAAAATGGAACGATAAAATAGGTACTGAAATAAACATGCAACAAAGTGAAAAGGGCACTTGGAAAGCAGAACTTAAAGGGAATCAAAAAGGTCTCTATTATACGTATAAGGTAAAAATTGGTGATAAGTGGATTGAAGCCGTTGATCCGTATGCGCGTGCTGCTTCTGTAAATGGAGATAAAGGTGCGGTTGTTGATTTAGAAAAAACAAATCCGAAAAAATGGAAAGCAAACAAAAAGCCAAAATTTATAAATCCAGAAGATGCTATTATTTATGAATTGCATGTACGTGATCTTTCTATTCAGCCCGAAAGTGGCATTAAACAGAAAGGAAAATATTTAGGTGTAACAGAAAAAGGAACAAAAGGGCCAGAAGGTGTAAAAACAGGACTTGATCATATAAAGGACCTTGGTGTTACTCACGTTCAGTTTTTACCGATATTTGATTATGCTTCAGTAAATGAAGAGAATGTAAACGAACCACAGTATAACTGGGGATATGATCCGGAAAATTTCAATGTTCCAGAGGGATCCTATTCTACAAATCCATATGAGCCAACTGTTCGAATAACAGAATTAAAGCAAATGATTCAAACACTGCATGATAATAATCTTCGTGTTGTAATGGATGTAGTGTATAACCATATGTATAGTGCTACTGAATCTAATTTTCATAAGTTAGTTCCAGGTTATTATTATCGTTACAATGAAGATGGAACATTCGCAAATGGCACTGGAGTAGGAAATGATACTGCTTCGGAAAGAAAAATGATGAGGAAATTTATGATAGATTCCGTCACATATTGGGCAAAAGAATACAATTTAGATGGATTCCGTTTTGATTTAATGGGTATTCATGATTATGAAACGATGAATGAAATACGTAAAGCTGTTAATCAAATTGACCCTTCTATTATACTGCATGGAGAAGGATGGGATTTAAATACACCTCTTGCAGCTGAGCTGAAAGCAAATCAAAAAAATGCAGAGAAAATGAAAGGGATTGCTCATTTTAACGATAATATACGTGATGGATTGAAAGGTAGTGTATTTGAGGAGAAGGAAAATGGTTTTATAAATGGAAAGGAAAACATGGAAGATCGTATTAAAAAAGGCATTACGGCAGGGATTGACTACGATACAAATTCGTCGACTTATCAAGATCCAGAGCAGGTGCTAACTTATGTGGAAGCACATGATAATCATACATTATGGGATAAACTTGAGTTGACTAATCCAAGTGACAGTGAAGAAGTGCGAAAACAAATGCACAAATTGTCTTCTTCGATTTTATTAACATCACAAGGTATTCCGTTCTTACATGCGGGACAAGAGTTTATGCGCACGAAATATGGTGATCATAATAGTTACAAATCTCCAGATTCAATTAACCAGATGGATTGGCTGCGCAGAGCAACGTTTAATAATGAAGTAGATTATATGAAGGGTTTAATAGAATTACGCAAAAAGTACTCAGCTTTTCGAATGACATCTGCAGAACAAATAAAAACACATGTATCATTTATTGATGCTCCGAAAAATACTGTAGCTTATACAATAGAGGGGAATAAAAATGAATACTTTACGGTGGCTCACAATGCAAATAGAGAAGCTGTTGAAATAACACTTCCATCGAAAGGTCCTTGGAAAGCACTAGTAGACGGGAAGCAGGCAGGAAGTAAAACACTTTATGTTGTCCATGATAATAAAATTAAAGTTCCTGCGTTAAGTTCATTTGTTTTAAAGTTAAAATAGTATAATTTCACATACTGTAATTATATTACAATTTAATAAATAAAAAAGAGAAGAACTCACCAAGGTTCTTCTCTTTTTTATGTGTGATTAGGGTTTCCATAATTGTAGACATACGAGTTTATGAATATAGCAAAAGGCAAGACGATGAACCTATTTACAAAGTGACGAGAAAATGACAAAACTGTAAGAATGCACGAATGTTTGTAAGAAAGTTCGATGTTTTCCTTTTTCTTTTTTTATTAAAGTGAAAAAGAAGAAAGCGTTTTTGTAAGGTGTTGATATTTTTAGATGAGTACAATAACCAAAACGATTCATGTAATGAAGGTATATAGCAATCAGTCAAACACCTTACGAAAAAGGAGGGATTTGAAATGTCTTTTTCTCAATTCAATATTGATATTTTTCGAGCAATTAATGATTTAGGTAAACAATATTCATTCCTAAACCCGGCCATCGTATTTTTGGCAGAATATATGGTATATATTTTTGCTTTAATTATTTTAGCTTATTGGTTTACTGGGTCCAGAAAAAGTAGGATGATGGTTATTCAAGCGATGGTTGCTTTTGTAATTGCTGAGGTAATCGGGAAAATAGCAGGGAAATTCCATCTAAATTATCAACCGTTTGCAGTATTGCCTGATGTTAATAAACTTGTTGACCATGCTGTAGATAATTCATTTCCTAGTGACCATACGATTCTCTTTTTTTCAATTTGTTTTTCGTTTTGGCTTGTTCGTAAAAAAACTGGATGGCTATGGCTTATACTTGCACTTTGTATAGCGATCTCTCGTATTTGGGTAGGGGTTCATTATCCTTTTGATGTTGCAGTAGGGGCTTTAATAGGGTGTATTTCAGCGGTAATTTCGTATTGGTTAGTACCGAAATTCTCTTTTATTAGGCAATTACTTACTCAATATGAAAGAGTAGAGAAACAAGTTTTACCATTCAAAAACAAATCAAAGGAACTTTGAGTATACAAGTATAAAAAAGACGTTATCCTTTCCTAAAATTCTACAGAAAGGATAACGTCTTTTTCGTTTTATCAATATTGCAAAATATTAGATTGATAATGATGTATCGGGACCCCATAGTTAAATATAAGTTTCTTCAACTCTATCCAACCATTCAAAAAGCTTATTTTTTTTAACCTTTTAAAATGACGTGATTTCTATGTTTATCGTGTAGAAATTGCACAATAAATATATTTTTCATGTTACATACATTAAATTAAACTTAACCTCCTTTTCTTTTTCTATAAGTCCCTTAAATGGACAAACTTCTTACCGATATTCAAAACCGTTTACGCTTTTGGATTGTTTTTTCGGTTTTTCTTGATTAGGCCAATTAATAACTACACATAAACTCCTTATATCTCTAGATAAACTACCGATTAGCTCCATATAGACTCTAGATAACATATATAGAATACAAGTTATCAAGGAGGTAAGAAAAAATGAATTTTATAAAACGTGCAATTCTCAGTATGAAAAAAAGAATAGGAACATCATTAATTTTGATGGCAGTTTTTCTAATTGTTACAAATTTGGTTCTTTCAGGGTTCACAATCCAAAATGCATCAAAAAAAGCAGCTGATGCTGCAAGAAAAAAACTAGGTGCAGATGTTACTTTAGGTCTTGATTTTGACAAATTAGGTCAAAAAGCTAGAGAAACTGGAGAAATGCCAAAACCGCCGCAGCTCAATATAAAAGAAACAGATCAATTAGCGAAGTCAAAATATGTAAAAGACTATAATTACATAACTAACACTTTCGGAATTTCTGATGGACTTAAACTAGTAGGAGCCTCAGATGAAGAAGAAGGGAAAGGTAAAGTGGGAATGGCAGCTGTACGAGGCGGTTCAAGCTCAGGTACAGAAATAGATATGAATGCATCTTTTACGATTGAGGGAGTTCGCAAGACAGCATTACAAGAAAGCTTTAAAAATGGAAAAAGTAAAATCATAGATGGAAAACCAATTACAGAACAGATGAAAGATCAGAATGTAGCTTTAATGGAAAAACGATTAGCGGAATTAAACAATTTGAAAGTAGGAGACAAAGTAAAAGTGCAATCAGGGGATAAGAAGGAAACCCTCGAGATTGAAATTATCGGTATTTACGAAACGAATGAGCAAGCAATGGGTCAACAGGCCCCTCCTATAATGGATCCAGCTAATAAACTATATATGCCGCATTCAACTATGAAAAAATTAGAAGTAGATCAGGGTATAAATAGTGTTCAAGTCGTTTATTTCTTGAATGACCCACAATACATTGATGCATTTAAAAAAGAAGCAAAAAAATCTAATATTGATTTTAATTATTTTAAATTAGATGCACATGATTCATTGTACAAACAGATGATTGGTCCTATCGAAAATATCTCTTCTACTTCTCAAATGATTATTTATATTGTATCGATTGCAGGTGCGATTATATTAGGGTTAATCATTATGCTATCAATTAAAGGGCGTCGTAAGGAAATGGGGATTTTGTTATCTATTGGAGAGAAAAAGTGGAAACTGATGGCGCAGTTCGTAGTAGAAGTAGTATGTATCGCTATTTTAGCATTTGGATTATCCATAACAACAGGAGCCAAAGTTTCTCAATTTATAGGGAATAATTTACTTTCGAGTGAAATTGCTACTGCGAGCGAAGAAACAGATACCCCGCAACATGGTACTGTAATGATGGCTGGGCCTGGTGGCACATTACAAAATCAAAAAGAAAATCCAATTGATAAAATTGATGTAAGTGTAACAGGAGAAGATGTAGGGAAAATGGGTGGAATTGGACTAGCTATTGCTATAATTGCAACACTTCTTCCGGCATTATCTATTCTACGTTTAAATCCAAAACAAATTCTTTTAAAAGATGAATAAGGAGGCGCGATATGGAAACGATTTTACAATTTAAAAACTTGGATTATTATTATGAAAGTAATGGAAAAAATGTAGCGATACTAGACAATGTTAACTTTTCTTTTCAAAAAGGTCATTTCTACACAATTTTAGGACCATCCGGATCTGGAAAAACCACAACTCTAAGCTTAGGTTGTGGACTGGATGTCCCTAAAAATGGTTACGTACTGTATAATGGCAAAGATATTCGAAAAATTGGTTTGGATCGATACCGTAATCAAAATGTATCTGTAATTTTCCAATCTTATAATTTGATTACCTATATGACTGCTCTTCAAAATGTCCTAACAGCAATGGAAATTACAGGTGTCAAAGTGAAAAATAAGATGGTAAGGGCATTAGAATTATTAGAGAAAGTAGGACTCACAGAAGTTGAAGCGAAACGAAACGTCCTGCAACTAAGTGGCGGGCAACAACAACGTGTAGCAATTGCTCGAGCGTTATCTTGTAATGTTGATTTACTTATTGCAGATGAACCGACAGGAAACCTCGACGAAGAAACGGCAATGGATATTATAGAACTGTTTCAAGAACTTGCACATAAAGAGAATAAATGTATTATTGTTGTAACGCATTCACAGGAAGTTGCTAAAAAATCAGATCGTGCAGTGTATTTAAGTAAGAAGAAGTTGGTCGTAAACCAAATCTAATACAAACATCTTAGCTTTTTAATTCACATAATTTTCAAATATCACTCATTTCAAAAGCTTATATTTGATATATAATAAAATCAAGCCATAATCAAAATGGTCTCCCTGTATTGAATGTTAAGATATTTTGTTGTTTCCTTTTTAACTAAATTTGAAAAAGAACTTGTAGGATATTCTACAGGTTCTTTTTGTTATGATCAGTTACCTATATTATTGAAGAATTACTGTCCCGTTTAACTGTTTATCTGCATAGTTATTGAAGAATTAAACCTATTATCATAATTAAACTAAATACTATCATCCAGCCAAATGCACAATAGCCGAAGAGTCTAATCCATTTAGGTAATTGATTCATGTTAATTTTATTTGTGGGAACTCCTTGCATAGAAAACATCATTTTTTGATCTCTATCTCTATTATTTTGTTGTTCATACATAACATCATCACCTTTCTAGAACTATTGTGTTTATAGTATACCTGCCTAAAAAAATTATGTATAGAATAGAAGGAGCTAGCTTACATCTAATGTGAAAAAAAGTTTAATTGTCCATGTCTCTAAGTGCTAACCATTTGGAATAAAGAAGTAATGTATCAGTTATACTATGTAATATTTCTTCATTACTAAATATGGTGGTAAGTATGAATAAGCAAACAATTACTTTATTTCAAGTTTCTATGATACTCATTGGTAGTATTGGGATAATTAATCATGTCATTATGATTCCTATGTTATTAGATACATCAGGTAGAGATTCGTGGATCTCTATCATATTAGTAAGCATCCTATACTTGCTTTGGATTTCAATAATATTCATCATATATAAAAACATAAAAAATGAACATTTGTTTTTGTGGCTAAAAAATAATTTCGGGAAATTCAGTGTATATCCAATCATATTCATAGTTGCACTTTATTTAATAACGATTGGTGTCGTTGCACTAAAAGAAACCTTAACCTTTTTCTCTTTTTATTTACCAGAAACACCTCACTTTGTATTAGGAATACTTTTTTCGTTGATTTGTCTCTATAATGCTACAAAAGGAATTCAATCTATTGCACTTACAACAGGTGTTTTGTTACCAATTGTATTTTTACTTGGTTTTTTTGTAATGTTTGCAAATGTTCCACATAAAGATTATTCTTTACTTCAGCCAATGATGGAAAATGGAATGAACCCAATATTTAGGGGAATGGTTTATCCTGCAGCAGGATTTCTAGAATTAATTTTTATTCTTTTTTTACAGCATCATATTTGTTCAAAAGTAAAATTATATCAATTGATTGCTTTAGGTATTGTTATTATTGGTATCACAATAGGCCCAGTTATGGCAGCTATTATAGAATTTGGTCCTTTCGCAGCAGCAAACCAACGATATCCAGCATTTGAAGAATGGAGACTTGTGTCAATAGGAAGGTACATTGAAAATTTAGACTTTCTCTCCGTGTATCAGTGGCTTGTAGGGATCTTTATTCGTCTATCGCTTGTTGTTTTTCTCATTCCAGATTTGTTATCAATTACAAATCGGAAAACAAGAAATCGGGTTATGTTTGCAATACTTTCATGTATTTTAGTAATAAGTATACTACCCATCAGTGACTCTAGTTTCTATTGGTTTGTATCTCAAATTGTTTTGCCAGTTTCAACATTAGGACTATTTTTGTTTTCTATATTACTAATGGTGTTTGTATGGGTTGTTAAATTTAAAAAAAGCTCTTGAAAGAGTATGAGTATATAATTTATATGAGGTTGCTGAGTTTGAAGGAGACAACGTAGATGAACAAACGAGTAGAATTAAACGAGAAGGTAATACTAGAGTGGTTTGAAGGATGCAACGATGTAAAAATAATAAAGCATAAATTGGATGAGGAAGAAAAAACGAGGTCAGTATTGTTTATGTATTGTCAAAACTTAATTGATAATACAAAATTAAAACAAGCCACATCATCTCAAGTTTGCAAAAAGCTTTTAATTAATTCTATAGAAGAATTTAACCTTTCAACATTAATTCCTCAGTTATCAGTAAAAAAATTAGATATAGTAAATTCGAATGAAACTATATCTAAGATTATATTTGAAGGTAACCTCCTCATTATTTTTGAAGAATATAAACAAGGGTATATAGTTGATATTGCCCAAATACCTACAAGATCAGTTGAGCAAACAAATACAGAGATGACCATTCGTGGTGGACGTGATGGATTTGTTGAAGAGTTAAACACAAATATAGGATTAATTAGAAAAAGGCTAAAAACAAGTTCTCTTAGTTATGAAGAATTTATTATTGGAGAAAGAACACAAACTAAAGTAGCCCTCTTGTATTTAAAAGATATTGCATCCCAAGATATCATTAATCAAGTTCGATTAAAATTAAGACAAATTAAAATAGATGGGATTGTTTCAAGTGCACAGATTGAAGAATTAATTACAAACAATCAATTTAGTGTATTTCCTTTAGTTGAATATACAGGACGTCCTGATTATGCTGTGAATTGTTTGTTGTATGGGCGTTTTATTTTATTAGTCGAAGGGTCACCGACAGCCACTATTGCTCCAGTTACGTTTCCTTTTTTTGTGAATACATCTGAAGATCAAGATTTTTTCTATATATTCGGTAGCTTTGTACGGCTTGTAAGTCTTTTGGGGATAGCAATTTCTATATTTCTTCCAGGAATTTGGATAGCATTAATTACATATCATCCAGATCAGATTCCCTATACGTTGTTAGCTACATTAAGCTTATCAAGAGAAGGGATTCCTTTTCCTGCTCCTTTAGAAGGGCTAATAATGATGACCTTATTTGAAGTTTTGAGGCAAGCAGGATTGCGTGTTCCTGCGGTATTTGGTCAAACATTATCTGTGGTAGGGGGATTGATTATTGGACAAGCCGCTATTAGTGCTGGAATTGTTTCAGCATCTATGGTCATTATAATAGCAATCTCGGTTGTTTCGACATTTGCTTTAACTAATCAGTCGGTAACAGGAATAATAAGTATATTGCGATATATAGTATTTGTAGTGTCTTCTTTATTAGGTATAGTAGGATTTATCTTCTGTGTTCTTGTGATGGCGATACATGTAGTGAATTTACGATCTTTTGGAGTCCCATTCTTTACACCATATTCACCCCCTGTATTTAAAAGTATGCTAGCAGCCACATTTAGAATTCCTTTCACGTATATGAAAAATAGACCTGAAGAATTGCATACGCAAGATAATACAAGGAAAAGAGAGAGTACAGATGAAGAAAAATAAAAGAATAGTTGTATTTCTTTTTATGATGTGTACGTTTCTAACAGGGTGTTGGGATCAAAGAGAGTTACATCACGTTCTATATATAAATAGTCTAGGTATCGATTTTAAAGATAATAATTATATCATCCGTCCGCAATTTATTAATTTCTCTAACATAGCTAAACAAGAAGGGAGCACTACCCGTAATTATAGCCAGGCCTATATTGGAAAGGGAAAAGGCTTTATTTTAGATGAGGCAGCATTTGATTTTTATAAGGGGGCTCAACAAGAAATATCATGGGAGCATCTCAAAACAATTGTTGTAACAGAGCGATTTTTAAAACATGGTGACATAAATCAATTTAATGATTTTTTCTCTCGTTTTTTTCAATTTCGAGATACTATGTGGATATTTGGAACTAAGGAACCTTTAGAAAATATATTAGCGAACAATAATATTTTAAATATTTCTCAATTATATACAATCATTAATTTACCAAAAGAGATAACCAAGCAATATACAATAATAGATCCTTTACCTTTATATAAATTTCAAAGAAATTATTATGAACCTGGGATGACAACTCGTATTCCTTTCTTAGCTACGACTAAAGCATATTGGAAAAAAGGGCATACATCATTTCCAATGTTAAAATTTAGTGGTTATGGTTTTATAAGTGATAAATCCTATATAAATCATTTAAACAGCCATGATATTGCTGGGATTCGCTGGACGGATGGAAATACGAAACGAGCTCCATTACTTTTAAAATTTAATCAGAAAATTATTGGACATATAGTATTGAAAAACCCGAAGATAGATACAAAACATTTTGTGAAAAATGGAAAGTTACGCATACTTATGAACATCCATTTCGATGCTGATATTTTTCAATTAATACACTCTATGCCTGTAAATGATATTAAAGAAATTGCAGAGGCCCAAGTTGAAAAAGAAATTAAAACAACGTACCGAAAAGGAATCGAAAGAGGGATTGACACGTATCAGTTATCACATTCTTTATATCGTCAGAATAATAAATTATGGAAAAAACACAAAAAAGAGGGAGGGGTATTTCTTCAAAATAAAGAATTAGATTTAAATGTCTCGATTAATATAGCTACAAATGGAAAATCTAAAAATAAGCGTAATATGATTGAGCATTAGAATGGTTGAAAGTGAAAGGAAACATAAAATATTAACTCTAAATAAGAGATTCGAACGTGAAAGACCATTCTGTATTTTCTTGTTTGGTTTGTTTCGATGGTTCGGATTGAATATTACTATTAGAACAGCCTATAAGCGTTACACATGAAAGTAATACTACAGGTAGTATCTTTTTATAATGTGCAATGTGAAAAAATTTCTT
Source organism: Bacillus cereus group sp. BfR-BA-01408 (assembly GCF_022663305.1). NCBI lineage: Bacteria > Bacillati > Bacillota > Bacilli > Caryophanales > Bacillaceae > Bacillus > Bacillus cereus group sp. BfR-BA-01408. The sequence continues at coordinate 122,917 of NZ_JAKUFF010000003.1, forward strand.
TGAAACTATCATATATTTTCAATTTCTTTCAAGAATATATGGATTTTGTATAGGTTATTACATACCTATACAATTAACAAATGCACTGGATAGCACTCCTCTTGTACAAAATGAGAGGACTACCAAGAACACCTTTTTTATACGTAATAGACAATCTTAGTAACACATTTGTTCCATTTATGATTAAGCTTTTTAATATATCTATTATCTTTGTTTTTAAGCATTGCAAACTCCATTTTTTTGAACTCCACTTAATTTAATATGGATTTAGAGTGAGTTTTTCTTGTAACGGGAATTTCAATTGGATAGCGCATATATAACAACCTCGTCTCGGATAGAATAAGGAATAACAACTACTGATTTCATTTTAAAGTTGGATGGTAGAAATAAAGAGCTTAAAAAACGAAAAGTCCCCCTAATTGATTCCTAATAAGATTATACTTGCTACAAAAACAAACAAACTCGCCCTACTAAGAGGGGAGTTTGTTTGTTTGTTTTTTAGATAAAGGAATGTTCATGCAAAATTGCACACTATGTTCCATATTTTTTATAGTATACTTTATATTTAGCGTTTCAAGAATTTGTTTAACAATATATAGTCCCAAACCACTTCCCCCAGTATTTCGATTCCTTGATTTTTCAATTCGATAAAATGGTTTGAAAATTTGTTGTATATCTTCATCTTTAATATTGACACCTGTATTTATAATTTGCATTTTGATTTGACCATGTTTAGAATCATTATTTAACTTGATATAGACTTTTTCATCATGTGGTGAATACATAACTGCATTATGGATAACATTTTTACATGCTTTTTCAAATAGAACACGATCTGTATAAACAGAAAAGTCAGAGTCAATTTCTTTTATTATTTGGATGCTTTTTTGAGAAGCGAAAAATTCGAGATCTTTTGTGATTGTACCTAATAACTTTGAAAGATTAACTTCTTCTATTTTTAGTTTAAAAGTGTGTTGTTCTAACTTTGACATACTTAAAATTTCACGAACTAATTGTTGCATACTTTCAATAATTTGATGATTTTTCTTTAAATATTGATCACGATTTTGATAAGGGCCAATATTGTATATCATCCCTTCTAAGTACCCTTTCATTACAGTAAGAGGGGACTTTAATTCATGTGCTACAATCGCAAAAAACTCTCTTCGTTTTGTTTCTATTTCTCTTTCTTTTTCAATATCATTTTTTAATTGTTTATTTGCTTTTTTTAAATCAAACATAGCTTGTTGTAAGTTAATAGACATGTCATTCAAACTATTAGATAATTCTCCCAACTCATCTGCAGAGCGAACCTCAATTTTTTCGGAGAAATCCAAATTTGCCATCTTTTGTGCACCCTCATTAATATAAATAAGTGGTTTTGTAATAAACCTGGAATAGAAATAAGCACTCCCTATACCAATTATGAGCACAATGATACTAATATAGGGGAGAAAACGCACTAATACCTGCGAAGCTTCATCAATTGGTTGAAATGTTGCGAACACTACAAGTGTTAAGCTACCATCTTGGAATTGAATTGGTTCCGTAACATTATATGAATTACTAATGGTACCTGCATTCTCAAATCGTGTGGCTTTAGTAACTACTGTTGTTTGTGTACCACTTTGAATAAAAGAAAATGAAGGCGAGTAAATAATTACTCCTTCTTTATTTTGAAGCGAAAGCATCGCGTTATTTTTTTTTGCGTATTCATCAAAAAGTGGTATCGCATCTTGAAACGTAAGATCTTTGGACTTATCAATTATTTCTTTTATCCCTGTTTGAAGTTGATCTGTTTTGTATTGCTCATAAAACGTAGGAAGAAAGAAGTATAAAGTTAAATAAATCAACACTGCAAAGGATAACAAAATGAGAGATGTAGTCATAAAGAGTTTATAAGTAATTCGCTTCATCTTCATGATTTTTAAAATTTTATTCATCAACTTTATAACCAATACCCTTTATTGTTTTAATGTAGGGGATAGCTAGTTTTTTACGTAGATTTTTAATATGTGTATCAATTATTCGTGTTTCTCCAAAATAATCGTATCCCCAAACTTTCTCTACGATATTTTCTCTTGTCAGTACTTTTCTCTCATTTTGAAATAGTAGTTGTAGAATTTCGAACTCTTTTGTCGTTAAGAAAATTTCAACATCATCTACATATACTCGATATGCATCAACATCAATGCGTACTTCTTTAAATATCAAATGATTATTTACATTGTTATCATAACTTCTTCTAAGTACAGCTTCGACTCGTCTAATCAAAACATGAAACGAAAAGGGTTTTGTTATATAATCATCAATCCCAAGATCGAACCCTTTCATTTGATCTTCCTCTTCTTCTAACGCAGTTAGCATAATAATTGGTATGTTTGACTGACTTCGAATCATTTTAGCAACTTCAAATCCATTAAGATTGGGCATCATTACATCTAGAAGAACTAAATCAAAGGATTGCTTATTAAATTGTGTCATACCCTCTAGTCCATCTGAAGCAACTACCACTGTATACTGTTGTGTCATTAAAAATTGTTTAATTAATTCCTGAATTTCCTGATCGTCCTCAACCACGAGGATATGATAGTTTTTCATAATATCACCTCTGGTAGTCATTATAGCCGTACTATCTGTAGTTTATGTGGAGATACAGTAGGAAACTTCATAGGACGTTTAACTTATTAACTCCATTTTCAAGATTGTGTATTCTCCGTAAAAAGGATTATTACCGATATTCCTTTTTTATGTAGGAATATTTGTGTGCTTGAAAAAACTTATCATATAAAAAGTTGAACGATTAATATTTACGAAAAACTAATGTATAATAATGTAAACTACATGTAGTTTTTTAACTGTTTGAAAATACACTTTCGATACTTTACTAGAAGGGAGAAAGGGAGATGAATTTAAATATAAAAGAAGCAAGCGAAATTCTAGAGCGTACGCCACAAACTTTGTAGTTTTTTTGCTAATTTAGTAAAGGCCTAAGGTGCGAACTAAGGATTATTTAAATCATGTGAGAAAGGTTGTGAAATTATATGATGGGTTATAAAGCTATGCTGTTTGATTTAGACGATACGTTACTTAATAGGGATAAGGCAGTAGATGCATTGTTTTTATTTGTTTTAGAAAAGTGTTATGAGGATGTTAGTGGTACAGTCAAAAACAATATGCTACAGAAATTTAAAGAATATGATAAAAGGGAATACGGCATGAGTGATAAAACGATAGTTTTAGAATCATTGTTTGATGAATTTCCGCCGAAGTATAGATTACCACGCAATTACATTGAAGATTTTTGGAATGAAAAATTCCCTAAATGTTTTTCAATAGACAAAAATACTATTCATTTCTTAAATCATATAAAGAAGCACTTTAAAGTTGGAATTATAACAAATGGCTCAAGTCAGAGGCAAAGGGCTAAAATAATTAACACGAATTTAAACAATTACTTTGATACGATCATTATTTCTGAAGAAGTAGGATTTAGTAAACCGGATAAACGTATATTTGAACTAGCATTAAATAAGCTTAATGTGCAACCAGAAGATGTATTATTTGTTGGAGATGACTTAGAAAAGGATATTGCTGGTCCTCAAAATGTAAATATAAAAGGGATATGGTTTAATCCTCATAGAATCACAAATAAGACTGAAATAAAACCGTATTCTGAGATTGACACTTTTGATAGTTTATTAGGTTATATTACTCCGCAATATTTTTATAATAAGTAAAAATATTGCGGAGTAATGAATTTTTATATTCTAAACAAATAATTAAGAAAGATTTCATTTACCGCATTGTAAGTAAAAACAAAGAAACACTTAAATCTCTACTTAAGGGAAGTGACTTTATAGAAACGCTCATTACCGGTAAATGTTTCAGAAATAAATAAATTAACAATATAAGTAAGGAATGTATTCTTAATCTCTCATTGCCCCCGCCTCTCGGGAAGTCATCGCTCCTTGTCCTGCTCTTACATCATTTTGAATTTCTTGTTTTACTTTTTGCGCATCAGTTGTAGCAAAATCTGATTTCATATTAGAAGCAGACCTTATAGCTTTTTTAGGATGTTGCATACAAACCCTCCTCAATTTAATACTTTACAAACTTATTATTTACAAAAATACACTCTTCATCCCACGAATAGTTGAACGCATTTTACTTAAATTAAAGTAATAATTATATCCTGTTATATCCCTTTTCACGTCACTCATGATTATAAAAATTCTATACAATATAGAAGAACTGATGTTTGTGTTAAACTAAGAAATGAATAAAGGGGGAGTTTTTTTGAACAATTTTAATGATACGATTCGAAATTTAAACAATATAGTTTACAAACCAAATAATTTAATGATTTCGAATGTAAAAGAAGAAAAGCAAAACGCAGAATATGCAGGATGTATATTTCACTTAAATAACAAAACCATTCGTTTTAGAAAATCCAAAATTACTCCTAATAAAATTGGTCAATTTGTTTCTTTTTGGGAGAAAGATGACAATATGCAAAATCAAGCGTTTTCTTATGATGCTTCTCCTGATTTATTAGTTATCACTTGTATAGATGATAATAAACTAGGACAATTTATTTTCCCTAAAGAGATTCTTCTTAAGGAAAAAATCTTGAGAACAGAAAACCAAAAAGGCAAGATGGCTATGAGGATTTACCCTATATGGGATAACCCTGTCAGCAATCAAGCTAAAAAGAGCCAACTGTGGCAAATTCAATATTTTGTTGATTTAAGCGATCATAATAATTTACCTATAGACGAACTGTTAAATTTGTATTCGTAGCTTCTTATCTTAAGTAATCTTGTGAGTTAGACTTTTTGTACCGGTACAGTTAAACGAAATGTACATTGTTTCAGTACCCCATCAAAATTACAATCAGCATATACTATTTTAACTTATACATTTTAAGGGGTGCTGACTATGACAAGTCTACAACATAAACTGTTTACAAGATTGAATCTCGCAAAGCGTACTGAAGTGAAATTTGAGGAATTAAATACAATTCTCTTTGCATTTGCACACACTATACCATTTGAGAATTTAGATGTAATAGCACGTAATACGAATGCAATTACTATGGAAAATTTACACAATAAAATTTTAACTCGTTCCCGCGGTGGGCTTTGTTATGAGTTAAATACTCTCTTTTACTACTTTTTAAAAAATTGTGGTTATGATGTACAACTCGCATTAGGTACCGTATATAAAAATGATAGAAACGCATGGGCACTTGAGGATGGACATATAACGATTATTCTAAATTATGATAAAGTACGATACGTAATTGATGTAGGTATTGCTTCATTAGTACCTCTAGTCCCGGTACCTTTTACTAGTGAGCCTGTTTCTTCTAAAAATGGTACGTATCGAGTGATACGAAAAGATACGAGTAAAGGGAATTACGTTCTAGAAAGAAAAGATACGAATGGTGAGTGGAAAGTGTGTCATGCTTTTTATAATCGTATCATTGATGAGGCAGTAGTAAATGATGTTCAAAAAAGAGTGATAGAAGATGAGAAATCTATTTTTAATAAAGGACCGATTGCAGTCAAATTGACGGACTCTGGCCATGTCTCTTTAACAAATACTAGTTTAACTGAAATGATTCATGGTGAAAAAACGAAACGTGAAATTACAGAAGATCAATATAAAGAGCTTTTATATACTTTATTTGCTATTGAGTTATGATAAAACAAATAGCTAGCCGGTTCTTATGAAGAATCGGTTATTTTAATTTAAAACAATTATTAAAGTTTGATTTTCTTAATAGATATAATACACTAGAACAGTATGAAAAAGTATAAACAACGAATTTTGAATGTAAAGGAAGATTTTCATGTCAATTATCGATAAATTGAAACTTAATAAGTATACGAATATGGTTGTTATTAATGAACCAAGTGATTACGAAGTTTTTACAGGAAAAGAAACTGTATTTTCAAAAGAACACGATGCCATTTTTATTTTTGTAGAAACACTGGATGAAATGGTGAAACAAACGAATTATATTATTAGTAATGAAGAATTATTAATTGAAAAAGGATACGTATTCTTCGCATATCCGAAAAAAGGTAATTCTCGCTACAGTACGTTTATTCACCGTGATGAGATGTTTCCAGCATTAAACGTTGGAGAAGATGGATATGTGGGAGAAAGCGATATTAAATTTGCGCGAATGGTAAGTATGGATGATGTTTTTACTGTTGTAGGTTTAAAGCGTGAGAAGAAAAAAGCGACAAAAACGCCTGCAATGAGCCAATGTGTAGCTGATTATGCAGATCGAATTCAAGATGTTGAAGCTTTATTAGCTAATCACCCAAATGAACTTAAGTTTTATCAAAGTTTAACACCTGGATACAAAAAAGATTGGGCACGTAATTTGTTTTCTGTAAAACAAGAAAAAACACGTGAAAAACGTCTTGAGAAAATGATTGAAATTCTTTCGCAAGGATATAAAACAATTGAATTATTTCGTAAAAAGAAAAAGTAAGACTAGGCAATTCACAATGATGCAACAATTAATTGCACTTGGCACATTGAAAAAAGGATTCCTTTCAGTATACTAAAGTATGTTCTTATATTTAAATAATTAGCAAAAGAGAAAAGGTGTTTGAAATGAAATCGTATATTGTAGTTGGAGCGGGTATTTTAGGAGCGTCTACTGCTTACCATCTTGCTAAGGCTGGCGCGAATGTTACTATCGTGGATCGTCAACAAGTAGGTCAAGCAACTGATGCTGCAGCAGGTATTGTCTGTCCATGGCTTTCGCAACGTCGTAATAAAGCATGGTATAAAATCGTTAAAGGCGGTGCACGTTACTATTCTTCGTTAATTCAGCAATTAGAAGATGACGGTGAAACGGACACAGGTTATAACCGTGTAGGTGCAATTAGTTTACATACTGATGAGAAAAAACTTGATCAAATGGAAGAACGAGCGTATAAACGTCGTGAAGATGCCCCAGAGATTGGTGAAATCACTCGCTTATCAGCTGAAGAAACAAAAAAATTATTCCCAGCATTATCAGAAGAATTTAGTTCTGTTCATATTAGTGGTGCTGCAAGAGTAAATGGAAGATTATTACGTAATGCATTAATAAGCGCTGCGAAAAAACATGGTGCAACTTTTATAAAAGGAGATGCAGTATTAGTCCGTGAAGGTAATCATATTACGGGAGTTATAGTAAACGATGAAACTATTTTAGCAGAAAAGGTTATTGTAACTGCAGGTGCATGGGCGAACGAAATCTTAAACCCTTTAGGAATTAATTTCTTAGTTACGTTCCAAAAAGGACAAATTGTTCACTTGCAAATGGAAAATACAGCAACAGAAAATATGCCAGTTGTTATGCCACCAAATGATCAATACATTTTAACATTTGACAATGGTCATGTCGTAATTGGTGCAACACATGAGAATGATACTGGTTTCGATCACCGTGTAACGGCTGGTGGTTTAAATGAAGTATTCCATAAAGCATTAACAGTTGCACCTGGCTTAGAAGATGCTACTATGCTTGAGACGAGAGTTGGATTTAGACCGTTTACTCCAGGATTCTTACCTGTTATCGGACCACTTCCTAACTTCGACGGTATTCTTGTTGCGAACGGATTAGGAGCTTCAGGTTTAACTGCTGGTCCATATTTAGGATCAGAACTCGCTAAATTAGCGCTAGGACAACCAATTGAATTAGATTTAAACGATTATGACGTTGCAGGCGCAATTGAATAACACCAGGTTGAAGAATTAGATAGTTTATGAAAAATAAAATTCTTCACAAATAGAGGGCTGACACCATAAACCTGCATTATTCATGTAGAATTATGATGTCGGCTCTTTATTCATATGTATTTAAAGCCTATTTTCGAGAGGAGGTTAAGCAATGAGAGCACCATATCAAGTATTAATATTTCCTTATATAAAAATTGATGACTCTATTCAATATGCGATTTTCAACCGAAGTGATTATGGTTATTGGCAAGGCATAGCTGGTGGTGGAGAAGACGGTGAGATTCCTATTGAATCAGCAAAACGTGAAGCGTTTGAAGAGGCTGGTATTACAAGAGAATGTTCATATATACAATTAGATTCTGTGTCTTCACTACCAGTAGAGGATGTAGTTGGAGGGTTCCTTTGGGGAGATGACGTTTATGTAATAAAAGAATTTTCGTTTGGAGTTAAAGTACCTACAAAAAACATCCCATTATCTAAAGAACACTTAAATTATAAATGGTTATGTTTTGAGGAAGCCGTAACGTATTTGAAGTGGGATAGCAATAAAACAGCATTGTGGGAATTAAACAAAAGACTATTAAAACAATAAAAGTGTTAGCTAACAAAGATAGTAGTGGAACAAGAATTGAACAATTTAAAAAAACAAATATAGATTTGGCATGACCAATGAACTGAGAGAACTTGCACTTAGAAAAGCCTTATACAGTTGCCTCTGAAAAAATAAAAATAGTTAGAAATATTTTTTATTGTATGGTTTTTGGCTCTGAATAGCGGAATACATATTAAGTATTCAACAGTTCAAATAAAATTCGCTTAGTGTATATTTTCGTTAAAATGTGGGTAAGCCCCTTTTAGCAAAACCGGAGTGGAAACGATGAGTATAAATAGTTTTGTGGGATTGATAAAGGATGAATTATTAAAAGAGGTAATCATAAGAAGTGAGGACGAATTCGAGCCTGTAGTAGTTAAAGATATTCCTAGACTTTGGAAGTGTTTAGGGAAAGGTAATTATGCTGCAGTATTCATGCACAGAGAATTCAAAGATTGGGTAGTGAAAGTTTACGCGCGAGAAGGAGAAGGAATTGAAAAAGAGTCAGAAGTATACCGCAGAATCGGAAATCATCCTTCTTATTCAAAGCTTATATATAAAGGAGAAAATTTCATAGTATTGAAACGTTTAAAAGAAATTACCTTATACGATGCTATTCATAAGGGAATTAAAATTCCTAAGCAGGTAATCCTTGATATAAATAAAGCTTTAGAGTATGCAAGGAAACAAGGATTAACTCCTTGTGATGTTCACGGGAAAAATGTGATGATGGAAAAAGGAAGGGGATATGTAGTCGATGTATCTGATTTCTTAAAAACAAAAGAAGATAGTAAGTGGAGAGACCTAGAAAAGGTATATTTTACATTTTATTTGCCTTTCATTTATAAATTGCCTTTCCCTGTTAAAATACCGTATTTTATGTTAAACATTGTTAGACGTTCGTATAGAAAATATAAGAAACTTAAAAAGAAATTCGAATTGTAAAAAGATCACATACTTATAAGTGGACCACTAGTAAACAAAAGGACCGTACATATTAGACATTTCTAAAATGTACGGTCCTAATCTTATATATTTTTTTATTAGTTATTTCACTATCAATTCCAAAACGGGATATTTTGAATAAATGAAACCGTCAAAATAAGTGTTGATGCGGAACCAGTAGTTAATAACATTACTATTTTTCGTCCATTCTGTTCTTTTGAAGGTTTTATAAGTTCTGTAATCAACACAATCCATATTATTATAGAAACTATAGAAATAATATTTATAGACATATGTAACACATCCCTTCGTGTTTTTACATAAACATTTCTTTTTTTATAAATCAAAAGCAGTGTAACAATAAAATATGTACAGCATTATAAATCAATATTTCCCTGTTAAACCACCTTTTTTAAATAGAAATACGACTGATAAAATAATAACAACAGCCTTCAAACTGCCCCAATATGGATAAATAGCATGATCTGTTAGATTAGCATGCTGAAAAATGTTCTCTAATCCAAAAATCCCAATAATGACCGCTAAAAGAAAAGCAGCTTTTCCAATAGTTGTATTACGATAGAGGGTAAATAAATATAGCGCAAATATAAGTGGTAAGATGATTTGTAGTAAAAGTGTCATAAGTAGCCCCCTAGTTTATTTATAATTACATTATATACAAAAATGTAATAAAAAGGAATGCTACTTATTTGATACTAATAAGATCACTCTAATCATACTCTTCTATTAAAAAGAATATAAAGGGGTGTAAAGTTAATTGACAAAAGTTAAGGTTCATTTACGACCCATTGTTCATAACATAAATTTACCGACTGTCATAAAAACAGCAATACTTCCAGGTGAATCAGTTGAAAGACTATTTATCGCAACCCAATTAGGAGAGGTTTTTTACATAGGAGATGGAGTCATAAAAACATTTTTAAATATTCGTCAACGTATTATTAAATTAGGTACATCTGAAGAAGGTGTTGCTAGTAGCGGCTATGATGAACGGGGATTGCTTGGACTTGCGTTTCATCCACAATTTTATCAAAACGGTTTATTTTATCTTCATTATTCAGTAGCTGGAACTCAAGGACCCGGTGCACTTTCTGAACAATTTAAATCGAATCCTTGTGACCCGAAAACTTTAAATTTAAAGTGGGTTAATAGAAATACGCAATATGATCATATTGATACAATTGAAGAATGGATTTTACAGTCAAACGGGCAACCTCAAAAACGTAGAACATTACTTCATATAAAACGCCCATTTTTTAATCATAATGGAGTAAATACTTTAAACTTTTCTCCAGAGACGGGGAAACTTGTATTTACAAATGGAGATGGTGGGTCGGGGTATGATCCGTTTAATTTAAGCCAAGATGATTTAGAAATAGCAGGTAAAATAATTGAAATCGATGTAAGTAGAGATACATTCATAAATAATCCTCCAGTAGTTACACGCTTTAATGAACTTCCTCTATCGATACAAGAAACACTTACAGTAATTGCGAAAGGCGTCCGTAATATAACCGGTATTTCATTCCAAAGGTTTTATAATCAATATATTAAATATGCAGGTAATGTCGGACAGGATATTGTAGAGTCTATTTTTTCATTTGTTCAATATAAACCAATTCCGGTTACCGAACTTATTAAAATGCATGTAATGAGGTTCACTTCTAATCAAGATGGATTTATTAATTTTGGTTGGAGAGGATGGGAAGGAGAATTACCTACTTCTTTTATACGGCACTGTGCTGATCATCCTACTTTAGATGAGAGAACAATGGTTTATTATGATGAAACAATAGAATTATCCGCAAAGCGTATGCAGCCACTCATTAGTTATTTTCATAAAGACCCGAGACCAGATAAGTTTGGAGGAACTTCACTTACAGGCGTTCAGCCATATATGGGAACTGCAATCCCAAATTTATATGGTAGCGTTGTATTTACTGATCTTGCTAAGAAAGAGGAATCTCGGCCGCCAGTTAAAGGTGTTTTAGCATATACTAGAGCCGGTATAGATGGTAAACATACTGACTTTCATGTTATTGAAACCAATTATGATTTTGGTACGCAAGCAGCTTATTATATGAGTTTAGGAACAAATTTGGATCAAACTAGGTTATATTTAGGAGTTTACGGTTCTATGAAAGTAACTGATTTTAACAAAGGTACCATATTTGAAATTATTCCTTAAAAAGATATACACTTATAGTTTATCCCCTAAAGGTCTTCTTTATAAACGTCTATTGTATTGTGATTAATAATAAGCAGAAAGCAAATCATAAACAACTAGTGTATGAATAATATAGAAAGTGATGAATGAGATATCTTTAGGGGGTATATTGATGAATCGGTTTGTACGTTATTGGTATCAACTTATGATAGAGAATGATGCGAACTTTGTTCATAAAAGAAAATTTTCCCTAGCAAATAAGCTAGTCATTACAGCTTTAATGAGTGCTTTAGCTACCATGTTTCAAGCAGCGGGGAATTTAATTCCTGGTATAGGGTTATTCATTAGTCCTTTTGCGACATTACCAATTTTTTTGGCTATTTGCTACTCTATTCGTGAGGGAGTACTTTCTTATATCCTTACTATTCTCTTATTATTTATTATTGAGCCAAGTGAACTAATTGTTTTCCCCTTTACTACAGGTTTATTAGGTATAGCTTTAGGGCTTTCCTTTATACAATTCAAGAGGAGAATTTGGGTTGTTTCCTTTTCTGCGATTTGTTTACTTATAGGAATTATGATAGTTCTCGATATTTTCCGTTTTCCCGTACTTGGTCCTACTATTCATACAACTATGGATATAAAATTTATTTCATCTATATTTATACTGAGCTTTCTATACTGCTGGATCTATGCAGGGCTTTGTAGCATATTGTTGAATAGAGTATATAAAGCATTGTTTTAACAATTGTATAGAATGGAGATTTAAAACATGCATAACGTTGCAATTAGGAGACCAAATTCGGATGATTTAGAGGAACTTCACTTGTTTTTCCGTATAGTTATTACGAATACATATAAAGACGAAGGATTATCACAACAATTGGATGACATAGAAAATGAAATTAACATGAAAAAGCAATATTTGAAAACAGATTTTGATAGTAACGGAGAAAAACGTTACTTTTTATTAGCAATTGACACAAATAACGATAAAATCATTGGAACAATTGAAGTTGGCCCAGCAAGTACATTGATTACTAGTTGTACAAATGGTGTACTTAAGGATTTGTATGAAATAGGAACTGTATTTATACTTCCGGATTATCAAAGAAAGGGTATCGGGAGTTTACTACTACATACAATGTTTCTTACGTTACTTAGCAGAGGAATAACAGAATTCTGTTTAGATAGTGGATACAGAAAAGCGCAAAGTATATGGACGAAGAAGTTTGGAGAGCCTAGTTATGTACTAAAAGATTATTGGGGAGAATCAAGTGATCATATGATTTGGAAGAAGAGTTTACACGATACACCTATAATATTTGAATTATAAAATGAAATATGCCTATGAACGTAGCTTTTCTTACATATGTATGCTATTATTTATCTTTATAATAAAAGAGGACGTGAATGAACTTGATTAAAATTAGTATCCCTGAAGTTGATGTTACAATTACTGAACGTAAACAAGTTATTAGAGGAGACGAGCCAAGAATTACGCCAATCAATGGTTTTATCGATTTCCACTTGTTCCCTAGAGATAAAGGCGGCATTTTTATGTTTTACAATATTAATGACGAACTACTTTTCGTAGGTAAAGCTCGTAAAATTAGACAACGTATTAAGAAGCATTTCGAAGACAATGTTTCACCAATTAAAAATCACCGTGATGAAGTATACCGCATTGATGCATGTATCGTAGAAGATCCAACAGAAAGAGAAATTTATGAAACATATATCATTAATGAATACAAAGCAAAATATAACGTTGATAAAGTATTCTATAAATAAGTAATAAAAAAAAACAATCCTAGTACATATACTGGGATTGTTTTTTATTTAAATTTATTCCTCATATTTTTCTCCTTTTTTTAAATGATTCGCAGCAATAAAGCAGCATACTCCTATACATATAAGTACAATTCCAATCGTTTTATGTTTTCCCAAAAAGAAAGGAATATCAGAAATAACATTTGTCATACATAACCCTACAAACACAAGGATCGGTCCTAGCCAAAGTAATACATTGCCGAATTTTGTGTGCTTCCACATAATAACCCTCCTCAATCCTCTTTACATATATATCCATAAAATAAAAGTAAATTCATAGAGAAATATAGTTTTTTTCATATCGAAAATTTAACCTTCATATATTGGTACAAGCAAACAAGAAAGGGGACCATCATGAATTGGTTAGAAGCTTTTATATTAGGGATTATACAAGGTTTAACAGAGTTTTTACCGATAAGTAGTACAGGTCATCTTTATTTAGGAAGACATTTGTTTCAATTAGATGAAGCAGGATTGTTTTTAGATACGATGCTGCATATTGGCACTTTACTTGCAGTGTTTATTTATTACAAAAAAGAATTTATATATTTAATCAAAAATCCATTTTCAAAACTAATGCTATTACTTATTGTCGGGACGATACCTGCGGTTGTAATTGGATTGTTATTTAAAGACTTTTTTGAGGATATTTCAAAAACAGGTATTACGATTGGTTGGGAGTTTTTAGTGACAGGGTTCTTTCTCTACATGGCAGATAAACAAAAGAATGGTCGTAAAAAAATGGACGACATTACATATAAAGATGCATTTATCATCGGTTCATTTCAAGCGGTTGCTATTTTCCCTGCAATTTCTCGTTCTGGTATGACAATCGTCGCTGCATTATGGAGAAAGTTAGACCGCGAAACCGCAGCTTACTTTTCTTTTTTATTATCAACACCAGCCATTGTCGGAGCAATCATTTTGCAATTTGTAGATGTTTTTCAAGGGAAAGCAGAATCTATTTCTAGTACATCTTTAATTGTTGGAACGTTATCAGCTGCGTTTTTCGGTTACATAGCTGTTTCGTGGATGATTCAGTATTTAAAACGTCACTCCTTAAAAGTATTCGCTTATTACGTCTGGGGATTAGGTATTTTAATTTTAACGTTACAAGTTACTCATGTGTTTTAATTATAATGATAAAGAAGTTAATGAGTTTAAGATCCTGTTTCATTCATATAAGGCAGGATTTCTTTTTATTAAGGGGGAAAACATGTTTAATAAGGCTATCGTTATTGGCGGAAGTATCGCGGGAAAGCTCGCAGCAAAAGCATTATCAACTGCTTTTAAAGAAGTAATCATTATAGAGGCCGGTGAAAAATGGGATGGAAAGTCCTCGAGAAAAAGAGTCCCACAAAGTAATCATCCTCATGTGTTATTAAAAGGTGGAGAAAAAGCCATTGAGGAATTGTTTCCTAATATTACGAATGAATTAATAGAAGCAGGTAGTGTCGTACATAACTTTACTCGTGATTTAAAATGGCATCAATTTGGTTTATGGAAACAGCCATTCAGAGGAGAAGTACATATGATTCAGCAAAGTCGTTCTATGCTCGAATCACATATTCAAAAACGCATTGAACAAATTTCAAATATTACTATTAAATATGAAACATTGGTTGAAGGGTTAGTAGTAAATGAAAAGCTTAATAAAGTGTGCGGAGTAAAAATGGAATGTTTAAATACAGGAAATCAAGAAGAAATTCATGCGGATATTATTGTTGATGCAAGTGGATTCGGTTCAAAAAGCATAGCGTGGTTACGAGAATACGAAATTGAAGTGCAAGAAGAGAAAGTACGTATTGATTTATTTTACGTAACGAGAATGTTTAAACTTAAAGAAAATGAGAAATTAGATTACTGTAATACACTAATGTCTCCAAGTTTCCCTGATAATCCGTATGGCGTTCTTATTCAAACGATTGAGGATCATCGTTATTTTGTTACTTTCAGTGGATATGCAAATGAAAAAGCACCACAAACAGATGGAGAATTTTATAATTTTGCTGAAAACTTATCAATCCCTCATGTTACAGATTTTCTTAACAAAGCTGTGGCAATTTCAGATATCAAAACGTATAAAATTCCTTATCAAGTACGTCGGAGATTTGATCTCACCACAAATATGCCAGAAGGATTATTAGTCGTTGGAGATGCACATTGTCGTTTCGACCCTGTTTTCGGTCAAGGTGTTTCAGTTGCCGCTATGGAAGCTCACCAGTTGCAATTACTTCTGCAAGGTAAAAAACAACTTGATAAAACATTTACACAACAATTTTATAAAAAGGCAGCTACTATAATAGAAACACCTTGGGATATGACAACAACGGAAATATCACGTCATCCTCAGCTAAAAAGAGAATTAACGATAAAGCAAAAATTTCAGCTATGGTATACGAAACAAATATATCAACTATCTGCAACTGATTCTGACGTTTATATTCGATTAGTAAAAGTGATGAATTTAATTCGTAGCCCATTTCACCTATTTCATCCAAAAGTGCTATTTGCTGTGTTACTGAAGCAAAAAAAATAGCAGGAAAATAGTTGATTAAAAAAGAATATATAACAGTTAGTAGATATAGAAGGGGTAATCGAGATGAAAATATACATAGAACAATTAAAGAAACACGATGCTAAAGATTTATTTACGTTTGAACTTACGAATAAGTCTTTTTTTGAAACAATGGTACCTAATCGTGGCTCGCAATATTTTGATTTTGAATATTTCCAAAAACTACTAGATGATTTATTAATAGAACAGGCGGATGGAGAATCTTATTTTTATTTAATTCGTAACGAAGAAAGTGAAATTGTAGGAAGAATAAATTTAGTAGATATAGATTCGGAAACTCGAATCAGTTCGTTAGGTTATCGGGTCGGAGAAAAGTTTACTAAAAAAGGAGTTGCAACAGCAGCCGTAAAATTAATTTTAGACGTAGCGAAAAATAATGAAATTAATGAGGTTCATGCTAAAACAACTACTAATAATCTTGCATCACAAATTGTATTAGAAAAAAGCGGGTTTTCTTCTTATCAAAACGAAGCAGATACAACATCTGTAGTATTAAATGGAGAACATGTGAATTTTGTACATTATATTTGGAGAAATACTTCGCGCTTATAATAAGGGGGACTTATTCATGAATGATTTACGTTATCCAATTGGGCAATTTACATATAAACGTCCTATAACGGAAGAAATGATTGATACATGGATTCAAGAAATTGAAGATTTACCTAATGAACTAACGAAGGCAATTAAAGATTTAGATCAGAAACAGTTAGACACACCGTACCGCGTTGGTGGATGGACAGTTCGTCAAGTAGTCCATCACGTTGTTGATAGCCATATGAATAGTTACATACGCTTTAAATTAGCACTAACAGAAAAGAATCCAACGATTAAACCATATAAAGAAGAAAAGTGGGCAGAATTACCTGATTCTAAATTACCAGTAGATGTTTCACTAGTAATGTTAGAGTCATTACATAAAAGATGGGTTAACCTTTTATATTCTTTAGAACTTGAAGATCTAGAAAAGACATTTAACCACCCAGAGACTGGTGAAACAAAACTTGCTGTTGCAATTGGACTATACGCATGGCACGGACGTCATCATACGGCTCATATAACTTCATTAAGAAAGCGACTAAATTGGTAGTAACGTGAAGATTACATTAGAGAAGGCGACAGAAAGTGATGCATCAGTTTTATTTCAAATGCAAATAGACTCATTTAGCCCTTTATTAAATAAATATAAAGACTATGAAACAAACCCAGCAAATGAATCTATTGAAAAAACTATTTTTAGAATAAATAATCCCAGCAGTAATTTTTATAAGATGATAATAGATTCGAAACTTGTTGGAGCGGTATGTATATCCCAAAAAGAACTACCTTATAAATTTTGGATTAGTCCGATGTTTATTCATCCAATCTATCAAGGGAAAAGAATCGCTCAGAAGGTACTAATTTTAATTGAAGGGATGTTTTCAAAAGCACAATGTTTTGAACTTGCTACGATTTTAGAAGAAGAAAGAAATTGTTTTCTATACGAAAAGATGGGATATAAAAGAACAGAAGAAACTAAGAAATTAAATGATAAAACTACACTTATTTATTACAAAAAAGAAAGGTAAAGCATTTGAAATACACTTTACCTTTTTCTGTTATTTGAGATTAAATATACAAAAATGATGTATATTCTTCCAAAATACTCGGGTTAGTAATTTTGAAATTGAATAAACATACAAAAAAGTGTTATTTGGTCGTATATGTTACTAACGCTTTTTGAATGCTTAAAACACTATCGTCACCTTTAAATTCTTTCGTAATTGGTGTACTCAAACTAGATACCCAAATTTTAAGTTCAGCATCTAAATCAAAATGCCCAGCTGTTTCAATGCTGAATTGTGTAATGCTTTTATAAGGGATAGAATGATACTCAGTTTTTTTACCTGATATCCCTTGTTTATCTACTAAAATAAGACGACGATTTGTGAATACGATTAAATCGCGAATTAATTTATAAGCATGTTCAACTTTCTCATCGTCTAACATAATCTTTTCTAAATCACGTTCTACACTTTCTGTACTCGTATTTGATGCATTTCCTAAAATACCGCTGAATAAACCCATAGGAAATTCCTCCTCCATTATTTGTGTAATGTGTTACTTATATTGTACCACGCTCTTGACTAAGAAATAATGACATTACTTTAGTAGTTTCTGGTTATTGTTGCAGCGCACTTATATCATCTTGTCTTAAAGTCTTGTACTAATATGTAAGTAAGAAAAAAGAAGCAGAGGGATATAGTATGAAGAATATTGGTTTAGTATTAGAAGGTGGAGGAATGAAAGGTTTATATACTGCAGGCGTACTCGAATATTTTATGGAAAAAAACTTATTTTTTCCTTATGTAGTTGGCGTATCCGCTGGAGCTTGTATGGGTGCAACTTATTTATCACGTCAAAAAGGGAGAAATAAAAAAGTAAATACAGAGCTAGTAGCAGATCATCGTTATATATCTTATCGAAATTTGATTCGAAAACGTGAATTATTTGGAATGGATTTTCTATTTGATGAAGTACCGAATAAAATTGTACCGTTTGATTTTCAAACTTTCTTAAACTCAAATGAACAGTTTGTTATAGGAACGACGGACTGCGAATCAGGACAAGCTATTTATTATAATAAAGCAGAACACGGAAATGATATTTTAAAAATCATTCGTGCATCTAGCTCAGTGCCGTTTATAGCGCCTGCTGTAGAATATGATAATCGAAAATTACTAGATGGAGGAATTATAGATCCTATACCAGTTTTAAAAGCTCAAACTGATGGTTATGAAAAGAACGTTGTAATTATGACAAAGCCAGAAGGATATGAGAAGCAGCGAAATAAATTTTCAGGGCTGGCTAAAATTTTATACAGGAAATATCCGAATATCGCAAAATCTTTAGTAGAACATTATTGTTTTTATAATGAGACGATATCTTATATGAATCAAAGAAAACAAAAAGACAACTTTTATGTCATTCAACCAAGTGTACAACTTCCTATAAGCAGTATAGAGAGAAATAAAGAAAAACTCGTTAATTTATATAATCTTGGGTATACAGATGCTCAATATCATTATGAAAACTTATTAAATTGGATAGAAAAATAAAGGGGTAAAAAGTTGAAGTTAGGAAAACAAATTATTTTTAAGGAATTGCAGAACATGCATAGTCCATTGCACAAGCCGTTTCCTTACCATGCTACAGCAAAATTGCAGCGAACTTTAAAAAGTAAATTTACCGAAGATGACTGTATAAACGCTGATTTTAACCATTATTGGATGCATACAGCAGCAACTTTAAATTCTGTACTAAATGAACAGAACATTACGTTTCAGCAAATCAAGTGGTTAAAGAAATCTTTTTTTGAGTGGTTTCCACAATATCGTTTTCTAGAAACAGAGATTATGAAGTATCCCATTTTGTATAGAGATTTCATGAATTATGAAAAGACCCGGAAGCTATTACTTTATTATCTTACTGAATAAAAATTTAAACATACAAGTCATGCTGCTTGTACGTTTTTTGTTCATAAAATATACAATATTTACAACTTGTCCATGTAGGTATTTTAACGAGAAAAAAGAAGTACATATAGAATATGTGCGAGGGAGGAGATAGAAGTTTGTTAGCTGTTTTCCTTTCAATTCATGTCCAACTCAAATATTTCGAGTAAAATTCGTTTCTTAATGGTATTATCAAATATCAGGAAAACTAATTTAGAAATGAAGAAGGGACAGGTTTAAAATGGAAAACGTATCAAATGTAGATAAAGTAGAATCAATACAGTCTTTACAGTCAACAATCCGTAAACTTGAAAATGCACTCTCTCAGATGACTCAAAAAGGTGCAAATACTACATTAGTGAAAAAACGACTTAAAGCTGTTTGCATAGGGTTAGTAGTGCTAGAAAACGTTTGGAATCAAGAAAGTCATCAGTATAGCCAAGAAGAGTTAGCAGACGCTCGTAACGTCCTTGCTGGTTTACTTCCATCAATTGAGAGAGCCTATGATAAGTCTAAAGCTGGTAGTCCGCAAAGAACACTTTTAACAAGAAGAATAAAAGCGTTGGAACTTTCTATTCAGGCAATTGATCATTTTTCTAATAAATAACGTCTCTAAACACATAAAACACATAATTTACGACTGCTTTAATATAGGAAGTGCAGTATAGCAGTCGTTTTCCTTCAAACCATTATCCATCCGGAAAAATTGAAACATATTCATTTCATAGTACGATTTTAAATAACACACGTAAAATTCATATTTATACGCCTCATGATTATTCTCACACTTCACATCTTCAAGAACTTCTCATTGTATTTGATGGGAATTCATTCATTAATGACCTTTCAATCACAAAAACACTTAATTATTTAATTTACGAAAAAGAAATCTCATCGTGTATTGCTGTTGCTATAGATCCTGTTGATCGATTAGAAGAGCTAACTTATAACGATAAAATGAACGCATTTTTAACGAAGGAATTACTTCTGTGGATTCAGGCTAAGTATCGTATGCATAAAGAAGCGAAACATACAACAATTGCAGGTTTCAGTCTTGGTGGCCTAGTAGCTTTTTATGCAGCACTTCAAAATCCGCATATTTTCGGGAATGTGTTGTCAATGTCTGGATCTGTACATTGGAAAAAGATGGTTATGAAAATCAAATTCCTTGGATTGAAAATCAAATTTCATCAATAGATTCTAATACGACTCATCTCTATTCTTACATAGCAGTAGGTGAACTTGAAAACGAACCTCTTTTAACGGCCAATAGGCGCCTATATAAAGCTTTAAAAGAAAATAGATACCAAAACCACTTATGAAGAGTTCCAAGGCGGACATGACGGTATTTGGTGGCGAGAAAATTTGTTTGACGGGTTGAAAGCTTTAAAACTTACAAAAAACACACTATAAAATAAAAAGGAGAGAGAATCTATGAATCAAGAAGAACTAGATAAGAAACTAAAAAAGCAAGAGATTTTAGTAAAAGATGAGAAAGTTTGGTCCTATACGTATGAGGATCATATTAGTTCTATCATTAAAGAAGCAGAAAAGAAAGGGTCTTTTGATAATATGCCTGGTAAAGGGAAACCTCTAAATCTAGATAAAGACCTTTCGTACAATCCTGAAAAGCAACTGTATAGAACGTTAAAGAATAATCATGTTTTACCAAGGTGGATTGAGCTTTCAAAAGAAATTGATGATTTAAAAGAAAAGCTAAAAGAAAATACAAATACTGCAGAAGCAGCGAATTTAATTCGAACTATTAATAAAAAGGTTTTAGAACATAATTTACTTTGTCCACCAAGTGCGCAAAAAACGAGGGTGAAAACGGACTTTTAACAATTTTTCATGAAGCTATCTCTTGCTATATAATTAAGTAAGGCATTTTTAATTCATTATGAAAGGGAGGCAAATGTAATGAAGAATACGTATCAACTTCAAATTCCGAAAGAACTAGAGCAGTATCGTACTATTTTAGAAGAAAGTGTAAAACCGTATATTAAAGTGTCTGGAACATTAGCAGAGACAACGCTTTTTGAGAGTAAGTTTGGTGGATATCCGTATTTACCTATAGATCAAGAGCACCCTAAAGATTCAAATGGACAACCTATGATGTTACTTGCTCAGCTAAACTTTGAAGAAATGCCGCATGTTGAATATATGCCTCAAGAGGGAATGTTACAGTTTTTCGTAAGTGCTGCTGATGAGCTTTACGGAGCAGATTTTGATCAGCCAACAACTCAAAAAGACTTTCGAATTATTTATCATTCTACAATTATAGAAGACTTAAATAAGGTTATTACTGATTTTAGTTATTTACACACTTTAGAATTAGAGGACTTTATTATACCTGAAGCAGCGAAATTAAAGTTTGAATTGGATTATCAACCCGTAACGTCAGGGGATTATCGATTCGAAAAGATTTTTAGTGAAGATATTGACTGGGAAGAAATTGTTGATGAAGAAAATAATACAGAATTAGGCGAACTGTATGATGATTTATGTAAAGATCAAGGACATAAAATTGGTGGATATCCATTTTTCACACAGACAGATCCGAGAGAATGGGAAGAAAAATACCAACAGCATGACATCTTATTACTGCAAATCGATACAGATGATTCATTAAATATTATGTGGGGAGATTCTGGTGTTGCAAATTTCTTTATAAAAAAAGAAGACTTGTTAAATCTAGATTTTTCCAACGTTATTTACAATTGGGATTGTTATTAAAAATATATAAATAAAATACTAGCAAGTTAAAAAATCTTCCTGAAGGTAAGGGAGATTTTTTTATGTTAAAAATAAACGTTATGTTAACTAGAATACAAAAAATGGGTATAACAAAAGTCAAGTGTAAATAACAGAAATAACAATAAATAATGTGAAGTTGTAAAACGTGTGTAAACAGCAATAAATTCATACAGTAAAACATAAAATATAATTATTAATTTATGTTTTGTTTAGAAATGATTTTTTTGTATAAAAATTTCTCGCTGATCAAAAATGATTTTAATTCGTTTAATCTAAATCGATTATTGATTCAGATTTGCTGCGATTGATTGTATAGCAAAATAAACGGTAAAAACTGTAGAAATCCGTTTAAATAAGATTTTATGTAAATCTCACTAAAAATCTCTGTTTCGTCTCATTAAGTATAGTTTACTTGGTTTTTGATACCTGATATTGCTTTGTTTCTGTAACTGCCTATAATATATATTATGTTAACTGGATAAAAGTAATAAACTTATTATATGTTAGTTTATATTGTTACGCTTCCCTTTTCATCGGATTCATTCTGTGTAATCGATTGTGTGCTTATTTGTTGTTGTTTTATGAGTTGTTGATGATAATGTCTCCAGATATAAATTATATTTAAGACAATAAAAAATACAATTCGTTTTAAATGAACACATTAAACGAATTGCATGGATATGATTCATAATAAGTTTTTAAAATTAGTTTGCTACAGCAATTGCTTCGATTTCAATTAATAAGTTATTGTTAATTAACTTTCTAACTTCGACAGCTGAACTTGCTGGTGGATTATTAGTGTCAATGTATCGATCTCGAATATCTCTAACAACGGCCATTTGAGAAATGTCTGTTAAGAAAAATGTTAATTTTACTACATCATTGAAATTTAAGTCTGACGCTTCTAATGCGATTTTAATATTTTCAAATACTTGTCGTGTTTGTGTAGCTAAATCATTACTTCCAACAATTTGGCCGTCTATATTAATTACTACTTGTCCAGATATGTAAATCGTTCGTTTAGCGTTACTAACTTCCACTACATGTGAGTATCCAAAAGTTGGTGGCATCGTTTCTGGATTGATAAATTTCTTTTGCATGGCTCTTCTCCTCTTTAAATATCTTGTTTTCTTTATATTAGATTTTAAATTCAGATTATCCCTTATTTACTATAATAATTATTTACCGTTCAGCTGCTACATTTGTAAAAGTATATTAGCACTTTAATTTAAAGTTATTGATGGATTATGTACGTTTGATTTTTTGGGGTGCTTGTTATAATTACACCTTGTTTTATTAATTCTTCAGTTACTTTTGTATAGAAAAAGTGATACCACCAGATAAAAAACTCTTCATAAGTAATTTCTTTTGAGTATCTACTGCTGGCAAAGTATTGTTTTAAAGGTTTATCGTTTTCGTTGAATAATAAGACTAAATCTTCACTGATTGTGTTTGCAATTTCGTTAAGTATAAATAAGTCTGTTGATTTAAATACAGGGATAACAGGTTGTGAATTTTGATATAAGCCTAATTTTTCGTAAACTACGTTTAAATGTAAGTCTTTTTGTCTATCTGCTGCTACGAAACCTTTTACTAATTGTTTTTTCTTATAATTAATATCGGTACTATTGTTTTGAAAATATTCTTTAAATGTTTCGTTATCTGCTGTTATTAAATTTAATGTTGAATATCGAGAATTTCCATAAAGACCAATTTGAACTTCTCCTAAATCTAAATACGTATTACCATACATCCCGAAAGCCTCTATATCTGTTAGTTCTTGTTCTTGAATAGCATAATAATATCGTTTCTTATTTCTTAAAGGTCGTTTCTTTTTTAAATAGGTTTCTTCAATGTAATTTATTTGTCCAAAATCTAATAACACACCACTATACAATAAAAGACTATAAGATTCTCTAGATAAATGATTAAACGTGTCGATTCTCTTTGAAATATCTTCAATATGACTTGAATAGTTTTCAAAGATCCTAAGTGTTGGTTTAATTAGAGGTTCACAAAGGTTATAAAGCTTTTCTCCTTCACAAGCTGTTATAATCATACACGTTGGATAGTACCTCCCTCCTGTTTGTTTCAATAGCCCCTCTACTTCTAATGAATTAATGCGCTCTTCAAATTCCTCATTCGTCCAACCTAGCACCATTTTCACAATATTTGACTCAAAACCAAGATGAACCAATACAAGTAAATATTGAAGTTTCGTTCCTTTTATTTTTATAGATGGCGAATTATCTCCAGATGAAATCATTTTAGTTTCATAAGCTGTATGTAATATATTCTCCGGACTATTATTAGTGGGCATTTCATATTCCCTCCCTTACGAGTAAATTCATTGTAAAATCTATGTATTTACTAAGTTCTATAAACGAAAGTAAGTATCCTCTAATCTCAAATTAAAAACCTTAGCATAGATATAGCTGAGTTATTTCAGATTTTGATAGTTTACATTTTGATTTCTTTTTTCTCTCTATTTGCACTTACATCCTCTCCTTTCTTTTACTAATTAGAGATATATTTTCTTCTTTAACACACAACGAAACGTATGTTCTTTGTTGCTTTTAAGAATGAATTTACTAAATTAAAACAATTTACATTTACTTAATATTGATTTTATCTGCCGCTAAATAACACTCATTTTATATATATGATTAATGAATTTGACGAATTTATGAAATGTACTTTATTTAAGATGAAAGATAAAATGATATAGTTTACACTACAAATAACTACAATAACAACATACGTATATTTATAGGTTTAATGACTGATTACTTTAAAATGAAAACAAAGTTGCGTCCTATAAAGAATTTACCTATTGTTTTATCAGATAAAAACAATAAGTCTTTAGAGAGTATTACATGGTTTGGCCATTCTGCTTCTCTTTTAAAAATAGAAGGTAAAACATTGTTATTAGACCCGATGTTTGGAGATGCCTCTTCCCCGTTTCCAGTGTTTAATAGTAAACGTTATAGTGGTTCTTTTTCTTTAGAACGTGAAGACCTGCAAGAAATTGATGCAATTATCATTTCTCATAATCACTATGATCATTTAAATTATAAAAGTATTATGCAATTAAAAGATCGTGTAAAGCATTTCTATGTTCCAACTGGAGTTGCACAATATCTTATTAAATGGGGTGTTTCACCTAGTAAAATTAGTGAGCATAATTGGTGGGATGAAATTATGCTTGATACTATTAAGTTAGTATGTGCCCCTGCAAGGCATTTCTCTGGACGAGGTATGACAGATAGAGATTGTTCGTTATGGTGTTCATGGGCTATCCTTGGTCAAGAAACTAAAGTTTTCTTTAGTGGTGATAGCGGTTATGCGCCTCACTTTAAGGAGATTGGTAATAAATACGGTCCATTCGATCTTACGTTAATGGAATGCGGGCAATATGATCCAAGGTGGTCTGCTATTCATATGTTGCCTGAAGAAACAGTACAAGCTCATATTGATGTAAAAGGAGAATTACTTCTTCCGATTCATTGGGGTGCTTTTACATTAGCATTACACGAATGGAGTGACCCGATAGAACGTGTTACGAAAGAAGCTAACCGTTTAGGAGTTAAAATTACAACACCTCAAATTGGCGAATCTATTACGTTAAAATCTACAGACTATCCTAGGTATGCTTGGTGGCAAAAAGTCTAATTATAATAAAAAGCGAATCTGTCTTATATAAAGGATTCGCTTTTTACTTATTGATTATAATGTATCGTTGACAAACTGATTAAACTTGTCTATTTCTTCAACGAATGGATTATGATTACTTTCTTCAAATTTAGTTAATGTTGCGTTCGGGATCAAATTTGCTATTTCACGAGAAAATATGTAGGGACATTGTGCATCATGCTTACCACAGTATATAAAACTTGGGATTTTTACGAATTTAAGTTTCTGACGAACATCATAATCTTTATATTCAACTTGTCTAAAATAATTTAGCCGATTGCCAACTGTCTTTCCGCTATTCGGCAGTTTTAATGCCTCTTCAAGCTTTTCTTCAGAATAAAAAGACATAAGTGCCCACTCTCTACTTAATGCTTTTCTTTCTTCTTGTACTGTACTATCATCATTTAATGCATTCATAATTGATACGATTCTATTAAATTTTACATTTTTACTACAGTATATACTATCTTTATGAGATGCATATTCCTTGCTCGCCGCTGCGCCACCAACAATTATTTTCGTTAAACTTTCTTGTGCTTCAGTCGCATATACAAGAGCTAACATCCCTCCTGTCGAATGACCAGCAAACCCCCATTTATTAATATATAAAGCTTCTCGAATCGCTTCTAAATCTTTAATCGTTTCGGTCATACTATATTCAGAATCATTTTTTGCCGAATCTGAATTGCCACACCCCTTTAAGTTAACTAAATATACGCTATAATGGTCAGTAAATGGGTTTGCAAAAGTATTTCCATTATCGTTATACTCGCTATACATATGTGTAACGCATAAAGGCGGACCTTCTCCCTTCACAAAATACTCAAAATTGCCTCTAGTAGTTTTGACAATATTTGTTTTCCACATATTGAATCTCCTGTCTAAAATTTTTTATCTGCTTTTTAGTTTTTTGGTACACTGGGCATTTCATTTTCTTCATTACACTCATCCCCATTTGAATTTTCTCCTTAGATACTCTTCGAATTATTTGAGTTATAATTATTTTGCTGTATATTGTAGATTACAATTCCTGCTTTTTACAATTGAATTATATTATTTATAGAACTTTCCTGTTTAGCCAATTTTTCATTCCTATAATCTATTAATTTATGATTAGATAAAACAAAATTGTGCTCTAATATGAATTCATTGTAGAGCACTTCAACTAAAAATTTAGGTATCATCTCTCCTACGCCGTAATTATAGTCACTAAGAATCCAAGAAACCTCTTTCCAATCTAAAATTCCTTCTGATACTTTTTTTGGAGTTTGATATGTAAATTCATTCATTAGCTCTATTAGATAAAGATACATGCCGCCAGAATATGAAGAATCTTTCCACTTAATAATGCCTTTAAATTGAATTTGGTCATACGTAACTTTTATATTAGTCTCTTCCTTTATTTCACGAATCGCATTTTCTAAAGGTGTTTCGCCCTTTTCTATCTTTCCTCCTACACCATTCCATAATCCTTTTACCGGATCATATTCTCTATTTAACATAAGTATCTCTTCATTTCTTTTTATAAAACATAAAGTGTGCTTGTACATAACGTGATTCCTTCCTCCGTTTTTAATAAGCTCTTACTGGAGATATAAGATGGATTGCTGCAGATTGTGTCCCTGCTTCAATTAATATCGGTCTCATAGAACCGCTGAAACTTAAAGTAACCGTTTCTTCTTTTATTGCCCTTAAAGCATCCAACATAAATCGTCCATCGAAAGATATATGTAATTGTTTTTCACCGTGAATTGCATCTACTTGTTGTGTTTCATATATTTTTCCAATCTGAGAAGCATTAGAAGAAACTTTAATTGTAGATTCGTTTACAATTTCTAAGTTAACATTGTTATTTGCCCATTCACTTGCTAATAAACTTGATCGATCTACACCTTGTAACATTCTTTGTCTATCTACGTTAATGACTGTTTGAAATTCATTTGGAATTAAACTAGATATATTAGGATATTTCCCTTCGATTAGTCTTGAATATAAAGTAGTTGTGCCGAATGTAAAAATAATGTGGCTTTCTGATAGATAAATAGAAACGAATTCTAAATTGCTGTTCATTAATTTTAAAAGTTCATTAATGGTTGCACTTGGTACAATACAATTCGCTTTCATATTAGTAGAAATTTGTGTTTCACGTATAGCTAGTCTATGAGAGTCAGTTGCAGCGCATATTAATTTATTGTAGTCTAACTCGATATGCACTCCGGTAAGAACGGGTCTAGATTCATTTTTCGCTACTGCAAAGACTGTTTGTTTAAACGCATCAATCAATTGTTTTGTTTCTATTTGTATTTCTGCATGATCCTCTATTTGTGGTACGTTAGGAAATTCACTCGCTGGAAAGCCATTTAAGTTTAATGTGATTTCTTCTGATTGTATGGTAATTGTTTGCTCATTCTTACTTCTTATTACTATATCGCTTGGCATTTTCTTTATAATTTCAATGAAGTATTTTGCAGGTACAACAATTGTCCCTGCTTGTAAGGTAGTCGTAATTTGTTCGTCATCCATGGAACTAGGGATGAATTTTTCGATGAAAATATTTGAATTACTTGCGATTAAAGTAATTCCAGATTGATTTGCAGTTATTTTTATACCGGATAGTATAGGAATTATAGCTTTTGTCGATATGGCTTTACTTACTTCTGAAAGTGCTTGAGTGAAATGTTTATGATTAACGATAAACTCCATTTTTTCCCCGCCTTATATGAAATGATATTTTTATGTTGCTTGATGAATGATTGTTCCATTAAAAATGTAAGGTACTGTTTCTTTCTTTTGTAAAATGTCTAGTAAATGTTCTGATATACGCAAATACGGTGCTGCTATATGAAGTTCCATCCAAGTAATCTCTTCGATTTCTTTTGTTCTTGATATATATGTCTCTCCGCCGATTATTTCGCCTAAAAAATTAAAGAAAATTGCATGATGTCCTCTCTCTTCAAAAAAAGCTTCGCTAATGTAACAAATACCATTTACAGTTATATGTAGACCGGTTTCTTCTTTCACTTCCCGAATTACTGCCTCTTCTAACGTTTCTCCCAATTTAACCGCGCCACCTGGTAGTGTGTAATAAGAACCATTCTTCCCTTTGTTTTTTACCATTAAGATCTTTTCGTTTGTTTTATCGTATAAAAGTGCATATGTAACATTTACTTTCTTCATCTAAGTCCACCTCTAATAATGGGAATTTTCTATCTTTGTTACATTCTACCATTTATTCGTTTTAAAATATAAAAAAGTTAATTGAGTATTTCATTTATCTGCTCTTAGCAAAGTTAACGTGAAAAAAGAGCCCTAGTAGGAGGACCCTTTTGTAGAATTAAGCTATTTTTCGATGTAGCTGCTTTATTTCCTTTTTCTTATCTGCTTTTGGTGGACGAATTAATATCGAAATAACGAAGGAAATAACGCTTAAAATACCGATTATAATAAAGGTCGGCTGAAATCCACCGAATAATGCTCCGATGAATGATCCTGCAAGCGCACCAAATCCGAACCCTTGGTATACAATCCCGTAATTTGTACTATGGTTTTTTAAACCGAAGTAATCCCCAACAATGGCTGGGAATATTGTAATATTACCACCAAAGCAAAAGGCTACGCTGGCTACACAAGCAAAATAAATCCCGTAATTTAATGGAATGAAACTTAATGTAAAGACTGACAATCCAATAATAATAAACGTTGCAGAGACAATTTTCATTCGGCCAATTTTATCTGATAGCGTTCCAAGAATGATTCTACCTACTGTATTAAAGATTGCAATCATTGCGACGGCATTAGCAGCAGTTGCAGCGCTAAGTCCAACGAGCTGTACCCCAATATCTTTTACCATACTGATTAAATATAGACCACCCATACACGACGTAAATAGCATAAAAAACAAAAGATATACTTGTTTCGTTCGCATCATTTCACGAGGCGTATAATCATTGTGTAATGTCTCAGTTACAGTATTACTTACTATTGCTTCATGTAAGAAGAACGATCCGATTAATACTAAAAGTAAAACGATGATACCCCAATATAAAAATGCTTGTGATACACCAAGGCTATCGATCAGACTTCCGTTTATATATCTAAAGATTAAGCTACCCATTCCATATGCAGAAACAGATATACCAGAAATAAGTCCTTTTCGATTTGGAAACCATTT
Source organism: Bacillus cereus group sp. BfR-BA-01408 (assembly GCF_022663305.1). NCBI lineage: Bacteria > Bacillati > Bacillota > Bacilli > Caryophanales > Bacillaceae > Bacillus > Bacillus cereus group sp. BfR-BA-01408. Next base: position 152,920 of record NZ_JAKUFF010000003.1, read on the forward strand.
AATTAAATTAGATAATGATGTGATATAAGCAGTTCCATCTGCATAACCAACTACTACACCAGCTAATAAATAAAGTAATGGTAAGGAAGAAACTTGTGAACTAAGTATTAAACCGAGTCCCAGCACAATCCCTGCAGTAGCGATGAGTTTTCGAAGCCCTAATTTTTGCTGTAACTTTCCTGCAAATAATGTTGAAAATGATAAAGAGAAGCTTGTAATGGAGAAAGTTATCGCAACGGCATTAAGGTTCCATCCAAACTTACTAACAAGGGGCTGATTAAATAAACTCCATGTGTAAATTGTTCCAAGGCCAATTTGAACAATGATTGTACCTAGAACAATTAGTAACGGATTTATAGAGGTTTGTTTCATACTAACTGTCCCCTTCTTTTATCGTGACATGAATTTTCACAGTTAGTATAACCATCATAAAAAAGCAAGATACTGCATGAAAAATGGAAATTGAATTCATGTACACAAAAAGACACTCCATAATGAAGTGTCTTTTTGCAGGTTATATTAGATTTACTTAAAGAAAGCTTTGTTAAGATAAGACATTTTCAAATGCTTATGTATATAGAGTACCAAAAGTTTTCAATCATGTGATGGGACTTAAGGTGTATTTTTGATTCATCATATGGTCGGATAAACGAAAAATTAATATTCAATTTCATCAAAATCTTTCGGCTGCGGTACCGTTTGCATATTAGCTGCATCTTTCGGATCGCTATAAATTGCATTTTGCTCTGTATTTACATCTTTAATGTTTTGCTTTTTGTTTTTATTCATTTTATCTTTCACTTTCTCTCACTCCTTTTCATTATAGGAGTAATTATGCCCTATTACCGTTACGAAATGTATCCGCGACTAAATTGCTGAATTCACGTAAATAATATAAATAATTATCACCGTCGTAGTTATATCTTTTATTATACATTTTTGCAACAACTACATTATATTCAGGTATTATTAATATAGTTGGCCCCGTAATTCCTAATATTTGATATGATCCTTTTGGTACGCGTTCACCAAGTTCACTCAACTGTGCAATTACAGCATGAAAGAAAAGTGCAAAATAATTTTCACACCTTTCTTTCATGTAAAATAGTTTTGATATTCTATACCTAAATGATCCACCAGTTCCAGCAATTAAAGCAACCGAAACATCCTGCACAACCTACGCATCCACCACATCTGCCGCCACAACCACCGCAGCGTCCGCATCCACCGCACCGACGTACATCGCCTTGGATGTAATAATATGGATATTGATTTTGTTGTTGATCCCAATAAACAACATTACCAGTTTGAAAATCATTAAGGTTTAATGATTGTAGTTCTTGTTGAAACTGATTCATTACGAAACCCTCCATTTATAAAAATAAATTCCGTCCAGATGTTAAAGTTCATCTATTTTTGCAAATAAAGTAGAAACAAGACTATAGACTAAATACGTACATCAACAAAATATGAACTTACTCTAGGTGATGTACCTTGTTTTTTAGCCTATTTTCTTACTTTCTTTTTTGGCAGACGGATTTACTATTGATAGAGGCGTTTAAAAATTGCTAATCCAACAGTTTAGTAGTTCATCACTTAATTTTCTTTCTAGTAACTCTTTAACTGAAGGTACTGGCATGATTTTATAAGTATGTAAAGCATCTTGATTATAATCAATCCAGTGAAACGCTAAATGAGATTCTTTAGATTTTGGTATGAAATCAATATGTAACTCTTGTGAATCTATCTCAAAAATATGATTGATTTCATGGTGAAGAACTTCTTGATCTTGCCATTGGTTTTCTATGACTCCTAAAAATTGTTTTATACTACAATTTACTCCGAGTTCTTCTTGTAGTTCTCTTATTAATGCATTTTCAGCTGATTCGCCAACTTCAACATGACCACCTGGTAAAAAATAATGATGGCCAATATATTCAGCTACTAACAATTTTTTATCCTTAATCATAACAGCTCGTACAATATGATGAAATTTATTTTTCAATTGCTATTCCTCCCATTCATTTACTTTATATTTGATTAAAATAGTCATTTAATATAGGAATAATATAAATCATAGGTGTTTCATACGGATGAATTTTGTTAATGACTTCAAGTGCATCCTTTACAAGATCCCGTTTGCACTTTATTTCAATTTTACATTCTTGGCCTTCACAAATCTGACCAATTTCCCCGTTAAAAGGCGATGCGTCTTTTAATGGTCTCCAGTATCCTTTCACAGAACTATAGGACAGACAATGATCATATTCTCCCGTTTTACAAGCACCAATTTTATTTAACTCATTCCTCAACATTTCAATGTATTCTTCAGGGATAAATACTTCAATTTTCACTTCAGTAAATTGCATAATTCATTTCACACCTTTATTACATAATAATTAAACGAATAAGCGATATACTTGCTCACCATCATAATCATGTCCCAATGATTGAAAACCATAACGTTCATATAGTTTCTTAGCAGAGATGTTATCTTTATGTACTGTTAATCTAATTTCTCTACACGCTTTAAATGTATTTTTTATTAAATAGATACTTTCCTGTAATGCCGCTTTTCCATAACCTTTACCTTGCTGCATTTGATCAATAATAAAACCGTTTATCCAATACATATCAGTTGTCTCTCTTACAACAGCATGCATAATAAAACCAACCATATGGTCGCCATCATATATCACAAATGGCATGTACTCTACATTGTCACCATCTGGTTTTATATATACTTTAGCAAGCGAAACTGCTACGGATGGAACAAATTTTAACTGATTTTCTTTAACTTGTAGCTTTAATGCTTCTTCCCAATTTTCTCTCGTAACACCCTTTAACTGGACATTCAATATTGTAAGCTCCCTTATATAGAGGATGTATGTTTATATTCAACGTAGTGAAATAATTCCCTTTTTCGACTACAACTTATAACATGATTTTTATAAAATCTTGAATGAATTTTTGTTCATCTATTTCTAGTGCTATACGGGCTCCTTCAGATATAGAGCTATGGCGAAAATCAGCAAATGTTTGTCCTTTCGTATCTCCGTATGTATCTACATTTACTGTACGATGCACAAATTCAAAAAAACTTGGATTTACTAATCCACTTATTGCAACCACATCATGTAGCAAAGGTCCTTCCATAGATGGATTAAGTTTTTGGTATGCGGATAGATAGTAATCATACATTGGTTTCATTATCATATGAAATGGATTCTTTGTATTAGCTTGAATATAGTTAAATACATTTGGTGTTAACACAGCTTTGTTTGTTACATTTAAAGGGAATATGAATAAATTCTTTGCTTGATGGAAAACAATTTTACTTGCTATAGGATCCCCATACACGTTTGCCTCTGCTAATGGCGTAACGTTTCCTACTTCTAAAAAAACACCACCCATGAAATAGATTCCTTTTACATTTAGCATTAAATCATTCCATAAATTAAAAGCAATTGCTAACGAGGTAGATCTTCCTACATCAACAATCGTTAAATCTTTTCCGTACTTTATAAGAATCGCAGCAATACTGCCGAAATTATATATTGGAATAGATAATATATTTTCTGGAACATGGATGGGCCCTAATCCTTCTGCTCCGTGAATTTCAGGATAGTACGTAGTGATTTCTTCTGTAAGTGGTTTTGTTGCACCACTAATGACAGGAATGTCTTGTCTATTTGCTAACTGTAAAATATACGCTGCATTATGTGCAGCATGTATATGCTCAACATTTCCGTATCCGGTTACAATACCGACAATTTCAATTTCGGGATGCAGTAAACCATACATAATGGCAAATGAGTCATCAATACCTGGGTCTCCGAAAAATAATACTTTTTCCAAGAAATACTCTCCCCTCACAAAAACATAGCATCATCAATAACTATGTATATGAAAAAAGCAAGTATATCTATGCGAATTTTTGAATGGATAATGTTTTACAAAATATTAAAAAGGAACTAGCGTATGCTAATTCCTTTCTTAAGTAACCATTCTCAAATTTAATTAATTATCGTATCCTTCATAAATTGCATCATTTATTTGATTTTGTATTTTTTTATCATCAGGTACAGGTTTCCACTAATTTCCTGTAATAAATAACATAGTTAATAAATTATAACTATCACTAAAATAGCTTTCTCTCTTATTCTTCATCCAATCCCAACCGCTATTTACCCACTTTTGATTATTGCTACTCGTTATACTTGCAGCTATAAACGGTGAAACAAATACAGCAGTTGAATAACTACCAATATTAGATCCGTTTAATTGATAACCATCCACAATTTTAGAAGGATTTCCATTCGTTTTATTTTGAATCCATGAAGAGACTTTATCAGAAATGACTTTACTTCGCTTCTCACCGTACATCGCATAGTCCATTACAATTCTCAATGGTACCCGACTAGCATTGTAATAATATGCATTTGTATATTCTGACTCATCTAAGAAGTCTTTAGGTGCGGGTTGTGGTGGTTTTTTTACAACGAAATCTGAAATAAGTCCTGTATTTGGAGAGTACTTATTACTAAATTGTGTATAAACATCGTACAAATTATTAATAACAGTAAGCCAAGTTTTATCACCTGTAAATTCATAAAATGCTCTATGTTGTCAGCTCCTTTTAAAATGCTTACTACATAAAATGTAACATACAATATTTAACTGAAATACAAAATATTATATTTATCAACATAAGAAAGAAACTATATAAAAAGTATCATAAAATCATTATTGAATTACATTATACGGATTGATTATTTGCTAGATTCCTATGTTTTTCTTTTCTTAATACTGGTATATGAACAATCAAAATTCCAAGTATAGTAATCCCCCCACCAATTATTGAAACAAAAGTCGGTACTTCTCCTAACCATATCCAAGCAACGAAACATGCAGTTACTGGCGTTAAATATAGAGAACTTGTTGCTTCAGCAGCACCAGAATGAGATATGATATAAGCCAATGCGATATATGGGAGTACTGTTGGAAATAAACCTAAATATATAACACTCATATTCACTTCAAGAGGAGCTGCTAGTATTTCTGTATACATTCCCGGGAAGAAAATAAGCATACATACCGTACTAGATAAAATTGTATATATCGTAAATGGTAAGAAGCCGTACTTTTTTAAGTAAGAAGTTTGGAAAACAAAATATAAGCTTTCTGAAATCGCTGCTAATAGTATAAAAAATCCCCCACTATTTAATTGAATAGCATCTCCTTGGCTAAATGATATGAGAGCAATTCCTATAAAACTAATTACACCACCGATCCATCCATTTAATTTCATTTTTTCATTCAAAAAAATAGAAGCAAGAATTGCCGTTACTATAGGTGTGACGGAAACGATTAAACTTGCCGATCCAGCATTTACTGTTTTTTCACCATAGTTTAATGCTATGTGATAAAAAGTAAATCCTAAAGCACCAAATATAAAAATTGCTGGGATATCCTTTAAATCCGGTATTCGTAACTTGTAAATAAAAGAAAACAACAGAAGTATAAATGAAGCGATTAATAAACGTAGTAAAGTCAGATGCTCAGGTGTATAAGATGAAAGCCCCATACGAATTGCCGGAAAAGCAGATCCCCATATAAGAATCGTAAAAACGTGAGCGCATATAATGCGTAAATCCCATTTTTTATTATGCATGTTGTCTCTCCCTCCCTAATAAACCAACCACTTTATAATTACCAATTATTTCTTTTCATCATATTTAATAGTTGATACAATGTCTTCAACCAGTTACTTATCGTAAAAACCAACCACTTGGCATTTTTTAAGTGAACGAGGGGAGTTTATTTATGACAAATAGTAAAAAACTGCCTAAGTATCGGCAGATAGTAGATTATATGAAAGAAAAAATTGAAAATGGAGAGTGGCCAATTGGAAGTAAGATCCCTAGTCAAAGGCAGTTAGCAAAATCATTTCAAGTAAATCGTAGCACTGTAATAACTGCACTAGATGAACTTATGGCTGATGGACTGATTCAAGGGAAAATTGGAGCAGGAACAATTGTAACGAATAATACATGGTCATTATTAGCAACGAATCCACCACCTGATTGGAGTGAATATGTAAAGGCCGGTATTCATAAACCAAGCAAGTTAATGGTACGAGAAATAAATGAGGCAGAAGCAAATAACAAACTTATCCATCTTAGTAAAGGCGAACTTGCTCCTCATCTTTTTCCGTTAGAAACGATGCAGTCCATTATGAAAAAAGTAAGTGAGGAATTAGATTATTTTGGATACGAAGAACAAAAAGGGTTTTATCCGTTACGTAAAGCAATAAGTAAATACGTAAAATCATTCGGAATACATACGTCACCGAGTTCTATATTAATCGTCTCTGGTGCATTACAAGCATTGCAATTAATATCAATTGGTCTTTTGCATAGAGAATCAACTGTTTTACTTGAACAACCTTCTTACTTATATTCACTTCATGTATTTCAATCAGTAAATATAAATTTATCTGGTATAGCTATGGATCATCACGGTGTTTTACCTAACGAATTATTAAAACGCATTAAATATAGTAAAAAGAAAAACATTTTATATTCTATCCCTAGTTTTCAAAACCCAACAGGGATATTAATGTCTAAAGAGCGAAGAAAAGAAATAATAAAAATATGTGAAAAGGAACAGTTACCTATTATTGAAGATGATATTTATCGCGAGTTATGGATTGATGAACCACCTCCAGTCCCTTTAAAGTCGATAGATAAACATGGACATGTATTATATGTTGGTAGCCTATCTAAAACACTTAGCCCAGGACTTAGAATTGGATGGATTATTGGACCTGAACCAGTTATTGATAGATTGTCAGATATAAAAATGCAAACAGACTATGGATCGAGTTCATTATCTCAAAGGGTTGCTGCCGAATGGATAAATAAAGGTTTTTATGAGGAACATGTTGCAAACGTAAGAATTCAACTAAAAGAACGAAGACAAATCATGATACGGGCTTTAAATAAGTATTGTGCAGATGTTGCAACGTGGGATATTCCTAGTGGTGGATTTTTTATATGGCTAAAGGTAGTACCTAGCATTCCGATGAAGAAATTATTTTCAGAGGCTCTATCAAAAGGGGTTCTATTAAACCCAGGACGTATCTATGAAGAAGAATCAGATCAGTACATACGTTTATCGTATGGATATGCTTCCCCTGAACAAATCACTAACGGGATTAAATTGTTGAGTGAATTAATTCGTAAGCTAATGGCATAACAAAAACTCCTCTTTTTCTATGGAGGAGTTTTTGTATATCTTATTTACCACAATCTCATTTCCTGTCCCAATAAAATAAGTTCGTCATAAGGATCTCCGACAATGTTTAATACTTGAGCAAAAGCAGGCTCTGTTTTTAAACCTTTCTCTTTTAAGCGAATAATTTCTTCCCTTATATGTGGATGCTGCATTAATAACATGTGTTCTACTATCATATGTCTATACGCATTTTGGTTACGCACTGGCTTAGGCTGGGCAAATAATTCAAAATCAAAACCTTCAAATTTAAAATTCACCTTTATCGATTCGGTATTTTTAATTTTTTTCTTTTTTATTTTGAATCCTTCATAAGAACCATATAAAGATCTCATTTCTTGTTCAAAAACATCAAAGTTATGTACTTCCATTACTATATCTAAGTCAGATTGAAGCGTATCAATTCTTATAGGTATAGTCCCGCAAAGAACGGGATTATATAAAGCTAAATCCTCCATGATGTTTAGTTTATTCAAAACATCATAAACCTTTTGTTGCTTGTCATTCCCTGATTGTAAATATGTAATAGATGTAAACATGGAAGTCTCTCCTTCATTTCACGTAATACGTGACTCACTAAATTCAAGAAAATTTGTTCTAAGAGTACCTTTATTTCAATATATTAAGACGAATAAACGATATGTTTCAACTTTTCTCCTATACTGCAATACTATAGAAATAAAAAAGGAGGAATTATTATGAGTATTTTCAATGTTCTTTTGACCATCCACATTTTATTTGGAACAATATGTTTAATTACCGGTATTGTGGCGATGGTTGCTCAAAAGAAGAAAGGGAAACATACGGAATGGGGCGAAATATATCATGCATCCTATGTTGTCATTACCCTCACTGCAATTATATTATCCATTATAAACTGGGATAAAATCGCATATTTATTTTATGTAGCAATTTTCTCTTATGCTTTTGCGATTTATGGCTACCTTGCACGAAAAAAACGCTGGAAAAATTGGATCCACCACCATATTAGAGGTATGTTAGGTTCTTATATAGGTGCGGTAACCGCACTTTTAGTAAACGTCGGTATTCATATTCCCATAATTAATTTACTGCCACCTATATGGTTTTGGTTTTTACCTACATTAATCGGTATTCCTCTCGTAGCCAGTGTATCAAAAAAATATAAAAAGCGTAGTTAAAATTCATTACATTTTCGTTACTTTCTGACTAAACTTATGAAAAATAATACCCAATGTCGTATTCTTTCGCGTTCGGTTCGTAAAACTAGCAAAAAAGAATCCAATATGCTTATTGGATTCTTCTTCACGTCTTTTTCATATTTCATTTCAATGTCGGCTCTATGTATTCAATGATATTACCATCTGGATGACGAATTATCATTTTCATACCTGTGGGTACTTGTATTGGTTCAGTAATCATTACACCGTTATAGTTTAAGATTAGTTCTTTTACTTCGTTGAGATCATCAATTACAATCGTTGCAGCAACATGATTCTTAATTGTTTCTTTTAATTCTTCAATTAAAAGTAAATTTGTAAATCTAATCACAGGCGTTCCGTTCATTTGAAATTCGTGTGGTTTTTCTTGCTTTAATAGTATTTTGTAAAATTCTAGATGAGTTTGTAAGTCTGAAACATAGAGGCGTGGGACAACAGCTAATATATTCATCCTACTTACACTCCTTTTTAGTTTAACTAGATTAATTTAATTATATATTACTCGAAAACCTATATAAACTATTACGTTAAAAACAGTTTCTTTTAATTAAAACTTTAATAATGAATGTAAACGATCCGGATAATTCGTAAACATCCCGTCAACTCCCCATAAAAGTAACTTTTTCATATCTTGTTCATTATCTACAGTAAATGGATGAACTTCTAATCCGTGTTTTTTTATTCTCTTTACATAAGCTGAATCAATATATTTATAGTTCATTCCAAGACCAATGCAATATGTTTTATACTTTTTTATCTCTAATTCAGTTAATTGAACTGCCTTCTTATAGGATAATAATTGCACCAGGGGCATATTAATATGTAAACTATGGAGCTTTTGCAAACTTTCTTCACTAAATGATTGAATAATAACTTTATCCTGTATTTCATAGTGATTAATAATTTCTAATAACTTTTCTTCCATTCCTGGATATTCATCAGGTGATTTGGTTTCAATATAATAGTTCGCGTCATGCCCAAACACTTCAATTACTTCTTCGAGTGTTGGAACTTTAGCATTTTCATATTCTTTCTTTGCTAAATTTGGATACTTTTTATTGTAAGTAGAGCCTGCATTTAGTTGCTTTATTTCTTCTAATGTATGTTCCTTAACTAGGCCTGTACCATTTGTAGTACGATTTAATGTTTCATCATGCATAGCTACTAAATATCCGTCTTTTGTCATTTGGAGATCTATTTCTATATAATCGCCTTTTAATTGTTGTCCCAATTTATACGCAGCAATTGTATGTTCCGGTGCATACGCCGAAGCCCCTCTATGTGCAATGTTTTTTATATGATTCGATTGATTAATAGCTTTTGTGTACTTACGTTCATTTACTTTATGAAAAACAAAAGTACCTATTACTATAAAGATGCAAAGTATTGTAACGATATATATCTTTTTCATAATGATGTATTAACTCCTACATGAAAGCAATTTGGCTTGGATAATTTATTCAAATAAATGTCGATTTTCAAATACAGTCATTTGTCCAACAGATTGAAAACCAGCCTTTTTATAAATATTAATCCCATCAGGTGAAGCTTGTAATACGCATTGAGCAACGTTTAATTCCTTTGCTTCTTGCAGCAAGTAATGAAACATAGTAGAACCAAATCCTTTTCCTCTCATTTCTTCTTTCGTTGCTATATCATAAATACCAATACTATCTTTTGTACATACTAATGAACCAACCGATATGACTTCATCTTTATAAAGTCCTAAGTATAGGTTCATATTCCCACTATTCCATAAGTCGAAAGAAGCAGTTTGATTGTAGAATGCTTGTACATGTATACCTTCCTCTGATGAACCAAACAAATTAGCTAACGTTTCTCCAAACTTTTTAATTTGTTCTGGTGAAGATGCTTTTTGTATTGTAAAACCTTCTGGCATGTTTATTGTCGGATGAATTGTATTTAATTCTGCGACCATTGCAATATTTTGTTCTGCTTCTTTTAAGTCCAGTTTTATTAATTCGCTTTTTATAGTCTGCTCGTACCTATCATCCCAAAACCAAACACTCATTGGAAATTTCTTTTGATTATAGTTGTTTACCTCTTTATATAATTTCTCGATCCCTTCTGTTACATTATTGTTTAGTAAAGTAATGATATTAAATGTATCTGCAGGTAAACCACAGTCGACAGCAATGTAATCCTTCGTTTCTTTCACATTCATTCCCTGTGCCTGCCGCGCAATATATGAAGTTTTATATGTAAAATTATCTATTAGTAACTGTTTAAAATTCATCCATTTTGCTCCTTTTATAAAATTTGTATTCGAATACTTCAGTATTAAATATAACATATAAGAAATGTACCTATTTCTATAAAAATATCTCTTCACATTACTCTTTGCGCCCTTAAAGAATAAAAAATGATATAACGTTGTCGGAATGAAAAAAGTGGTATATAATAAATATTATCATTACTAGTAATTATTTTAGGTATTCCTAGAATAAAGGAGCGATACATATGAAAATTACTATTTATTTCGGAAGTCATGAAGATCAAGATGTTCGTACTATGGACTGTCATTTAGATGTAGAAGATACAGAAGAGATTGTTTCTGTGTCATAATATAAATTGTATGGATGAACCCTCTTCCCTACAGCGTTTAAGGCACCTTTTGCAGGTGTCTTTTTTGTTGTTTTTTTCGTCAAAAACCCTTTACTTTAGAGCGTTTTAATAGTAAAATATAAATATACGAACAAACGTTCTTTTTATTTTAATTGTACATGAAGGGATGATTTTTACAATGGCTCAAGCAAAGCGCAGAGGAAGAAAAAAGCAAACACCTATCATTTCAAATACAGGCTTTATCGGCTCTGTCTTTATTGATACATTGGAGTTACAAAAGAAATCCTATTATTTCGCTCGTAAAAAACTTCAAATTGTTCATCACGTATTAGATGGTCTCTCTGGGGCAACAAGTTCTCTATTTAAGGAACATAACATTTCAGCATATATGTCATGTGTATATTTACATAAACAAAAGAAAATCGGCTTTGTTCTTTCAACGAAACCATTTGAACAAAGTGACGGTGTTGCTTATTTTGTAAATTATTTAATCGAAAAGAATTTTTACGGTAATCATGACGAAGACGTAGAATATCAAGAAGTATTTAATACAGGTTTTATCGGTGTAGTATTCGCCGATTTATGTAGTATAGATCGCTTTAATTTCGAGTTTGAGATGGGCATGTTAACGAAATTAATGAAAGATATGATTATTCCGGTTAAAGAACTCTTTTTACGACACAATGTACCAGCTTACATTTCCACTTCTCATTTAGAGGAACAAAACAAATTAGGTTTCGTTCTATCTGTAAAACCATATGATGAACGTGCAGAAGCAGATTTATATTTTGAAGCGTACTTAAAAGAACGCGGGTTATTTATTGGTGATGAAGAAGACGATATTGATAAGATTGTTATTAGAAAAACAGCTGAATTACGATAGACAAGCGCAGGATGATGATCCTGCGCTTTTTCCATATTATTTAATTACGTTCAACACTATACCCTTTTGAATGAATTTCTAAATTCAATTTATTTGAGTAAACCTGATTCAAAATAAGAAATACGATCCCTCCTCCAATTGGAAGCGTGTAGGCTGGAATATGATTTAATAATAGACCTGATAATGCCAGTGCTATCGGCTGCATCATTTTACCTATGCTTAATCCAATACTAAGCACTCTGCCCCTATATTCAACTGGAATCTCTCTTTGCATAAAATAAATTAAAGGGATATCAATTAATGCTATCATTAGCCCTAAAAAGAACATAATAACGCAATACGTAATAACGAATACAAAATCATTCACTTCGAAGCTTTTGAATAAAACTGGAATCCCTGAAATAATCATAATAACTGACAACATAGAACTTAGCTTTTTCAAAAGATAGGAGTAAGAAAAACGATCAGTTATCTTTTTTACTACCATTGCACCAATTATCATCCCTACTGGAAAAGTCCCTTGAATCATACCAAATTGTTTAGAGCTAAGATTGAGAACTGTATTAATAATGTATGGCAATGGAACAGTTACAGCAAACCCTAAGAAGAAATTAAGTGAAATTAAAATACAAAACGTATTTTTTAAGCTTTCCCGCTCCATTAAGTAAGAGTATCCCTCCTTTATATCTTTAATAAATTTAATTTTTCTAATTGAACATTCCTCATTTATGTATTGCTCACACAATTTAAAGTTTATAAACAATATGGATATAGCCGAAAGGATAAATGAAATACCGTTAATAATTATAAAAGTTTTCATATCAAAGACTGCAAAAACAATGCCTCCTAACATAGGTCCTAGAATTAAAGATATAGAGTCGATAATTTTACTTATAGAGTTAAGACTCATTAGTCTCTCTTTAGAGACGATATTTGGTTTTGCAGCCTCTAACCCTATTCCAAAAAATGTTGTAAATACTGTCATAAGAAAGGTAGTAGTATAAACGATGAATAAGTTTAAACCATAATAGCTGCTTAATATATAAACAGTTATTAATAAGCATCCGCTTAGTACGTCCATACAAACGACGAGTTTCTTTTTATCAACCTTATCAGCAATTACACCGGCAAATGGATTCATAACAATCATTGGAATTGTTCCTAATATGAGCGTAATCGCGAAATTTAACGCTGATCCAGTTATTTGTAAAACATACAATCCTAATGCAAAACTATAAATAGAGCTACCGAATAGTGATACTGTTTTTGCAATTGAATATAAACAAATATTTCTTAGCTCTTGGTTTCTTTTTTTATTTTCCATATGTAATCGTAAACTTGCCATAACTTTTCCCCCTGCCTAATTTTGTGTTACGTACATTGTAAGTTCTCGGGTCAACCCAATCGCAATATGTACGATTTGAAAAGTTTGAAGGGAAAATAAATAAAAGATGGGGTTAACCCCATCTTTTTCCGAAAAATGAATATGTATAAATTTCTTCTCCTTGAACAAAGAAATCCTCGTATTTTCCGCCCCGTTCCAAATAATTTGACGTTCGTTCATCAATGGATTGAAACCTTAGATTATGAATTTCTTTCATTACTTTTGAAAGTTTAAAATTCTCTCGAAATCTAGTTGTAATTTGGCTATTTATACTAAATTTATTAAATAAAATAAATGAGCTTAATAAATAACAATCGTGTTTAAAAAGCGAATTTAATTCGTGTAATAAAAAAGCCTCATGTTCAAAACTATAATTACTTGTACCAGACTGATCAATTACAATATCAACAGAATCTTTTTGAATAGGGATATTTAAAAAATCAGCACAGATAAATAAAATGTTTCTTTTAGGATTTCTTTTTTCAATTACATCTTTTAAAAATAAAAGTTTATTCAAATCTCGATCAACAGCAATATATAAACAATCTTCCGGTAGTTCTTCATAACTATTCCGTAAAAAGAATCCGAGGCCGGATCCTAAATCCAGTAGTATCTTATTATTTAAATCTAGCTGCATTAGTTTCTTTTTCGCCCATTCTCCTCCCTTCTGTATATTTTCTAAAAAAGCAGTATCCGTTTCATGAATATAATCCGAAATAGTATCATCAAGTGACGTCAGCTCATTTGCTTTAAATGATTTACCAACAGTTATAATTCCTGAAGTAATATTGTATTCTTTACCACAATTACAAATTAACTTCCCCTCTGTAATTTGATTGTTAGTAATTATTCCATCTTGAAGAATTAGTTTTTTGCTACACTTATAACATGTAAGTAAATGTAGTACACTTAAATCTATCCCTATAATTGAATTAGAAGTTTCATTTGTTAATAATAAATCATGTAACACTCCCTTTAATTTATCCCGTTTCTCCTCTAAAAGTTCTATTTCCTGTTCCATCTTGTCATATTTCAGTTTAAATAAAGATTGGTAAAAAGTATCTTTTTCGTAATTCATAGATTTCGCTAAATTTTTATAAAAAAATAGTTCTTTAATTTCATTCAAACTAAATCCTAAATCTTTGTAATATAAAATGAGTTCTAAATCTGTTTGACAATACTCATCAAAAAAATAGTGCCCTCCCTTTTTTTCAGGAATAATGAGACTGAGATCCATATAATGTCTAATTGTATCAATACTTATGTTATTTACTTCTCCAAACTTACCGATTTTCATAATATCCCTACCATCGAAATATTCTCTTATACAGATTTCTGTTTTTAGCTTTAAAAATCCTTTCACCTTTTTCATTAACATTATTTACGGAATGAAAAAATGGTACTATTTATATTGGTGTGCCTAATAATGTTTGAAAGTAAAACAAAACCGATTACTTTTTTTAAAAGATTCATTGTATAGTGCAGATGTACGAATGGCTCGTGGAGAATATTATATATTCTGTCGAGAAGTATAGAGGGCTTGAATTAATATGATTCTCTGTGTTGGTTAAGCAAAATAAACAGACTAATTAGCACTAGTATCTAGGATTTATTTAGGGCTAGTACCACCAGTAATTTAATATTTTGAAGTATCCCCAAAACGATAAGAATGACCTTCTTTTTATAAATGACACAAATTTTTCGTTCTGGGGTACTATAAATTTTTAGTTTTATAACAATGTGGCGATATCCTTATCTAAAATCGAGTTTTATAAGGTACTTTTAATTAACCTTTATTCCAAAACTATATATAATTTAATCACTATCGGTACTAATGTCGGATCTTAGGTTAGAAAATAACTGGTAGACTTGCAAGGGAACGAATTTTACTATGGTTATAAATCAATTGATCTGCTTCGATTGCTAGGCGGAGATTAGGTAGCCTCTTTAACAAAGTGTCTAATGCAATTTGTCCTTCTAAACGCGCCAATGGAGCTCCCAAACATTGATGTATACCAGCCCCAAAGGCTAAATGGTTATTCTCCTCCCGTGAAATATTCAATTCCTCTGGATAAGGAAATATGTTCGGATCAATATTTGCAGCAGTCAGGGAGAGTAGAACCAATTCACCTTTACGTATTCTATTTCCATGTATTGTCACATCTTCACTAGCAAAACGGCTACTAAACATAATTGGACCAGCATAGCGTAAAAGTTCGTCGACAGCGGAAGCCAGCAGAGAAGGATCTTGCCTTAGTAAATTCATTTGTTCAGGATGTTGAAGTAACGCTAGTACACCATTACTAATTAGATTAACTGTCGTTTCATGTCCAGCGATAATAAGAAGCCAAATTGTCGAAAGAAGCTCGTTCTTACTCAACTTGTCTTCTTGCTCTTTTGCTTGAACTAGCGCGCTTATCAAATCATCACTAGGATTTAGGTGTTTTTCGTTAAACAATATTTCAATATAATTAATAAACTTTTCAAGTGTTGCTGTCACTGTAGTCCCTTGACCAGGATCCACTGAGGCCTTCATCAGTTCTTGTGTCCATGCGCGAAACTGATTTCGATCAGTGGCGGGAATCCCAAGCATCTCTGAAATGACAATAATGGGTAGTGGGTAAGCAAAGTCTGCAATAATTTCCATCTTTCTTTGTTCCTGTACAACATCCAACAATTCGTCGGCAATTTGCTGAATACGAGGACGAAGGTCTTCAATCATACGTGGTGTGAAGGATTTAGAGACTAGCCGACGTAGGCGAGTATGATCAGGAGGATCTACCGTAAGCATATTCGGCATATTCATAAGCCATTCAAATAGTTTACTCACTGCTGTATTCTCCTCAATGGGATTCTGCTTATAATGAGGCGGTGTGAATTTTCGTAAATCTTTGATAAAACGGGAATCTTTTAAAATAGCAACCACATCATCATAGTGAAATACAACCCATGCCCCTCCCATTCCATAAAAGTCATCAATGTGAAAGAAACGCTCTTTTTGCTCCATAAGGTTTTTATAGAACATAATGGGATTACGCATAGTTTCCGGCGAGTTCAAATCGTTAAAAGTTAGTTTTTTCATTAATTTCCCCCCCTATCAGTATAACTATTGAATGACCTAACATTAATCCTACTCTTTACCGTACTATTCTATGCCCCTTCATGTTACAAAAATGATATATCTAATATATAGAACGCTTCTGTTGCAATATTTCTCAAGAAATTAATATACTAAAGATATATGACTAAATATTATGCAGATATTAGGAATCGCCACACATCGTTAGCAAGCTAAGATTTTGAAGTAACTCCACAAAAAAAGTTCCGGAAGTCAAAACTCTACTATTTAAAATATTTACATTCTCCCTTATTATAGCAACGTTGGTACTAATCCAAGTTGACAGACATATGATGCGATTCCTATGATAAACCTCAATTTGGTGAACAAATATGATTGCGGATACAAAGATTTAAACTAACTTTAATCAGGGACAATACACAATTGCCATCAACTTAAGAAATTGGTAACTCCCCAAAACGAAGAACATGAGTTGAGTTCTCATAAATAACTATAAAACAATAAAATTTTCGTTTTGGGGGCACTTCAAAATGTTAAGTTGATGGGCATGTGGTGCTACCCCATGTAGCGTCTGCAATGGAATACTAGAGGTTGTCCTATTTATTAAAAAATTTTAAAATGCGATCATTTATATATTGAGGATTCTCCATAGACATTAAATGGCCTACATCTTTCACTAATTCTACAGTTAAATTGGGTGATGAATTTTCAGCACATTTGAAAGCTTCTATTGGATTATACATTACTTCATTCTCTCCTAACATTAACAGCATTGGCGTTGGAATTTTGGCTAACTCTTGATTTTTAAAAATATATGGAAATCCTTGTTCTGTTGGAGTTTCATTTTTCACAGAATGATTCCGCATCATTCCTGCTATCAATTGTTCTTGAATAAAAGGATGAATAGTGTATCGCTTATTAAAAATCCAATCTAAAAATTTCTCGACCCCTTCCCTACTATTCATCATTCCTGAAGCATAGGAAAAAAACAAAGGATGAAAAGGAATATACGTTGCTGCAGGACTCATTATTACAGCCTTATTTACCATCTCTGGAAAAAATGTCAAGAAATTAACGGTATGCAAAGCACCATATGACAATCCTACAATATTCGTACTACTAATTTCTAATGTATGTAATACTTCTTTTAACCATAGTGCGTAACTTAAACGATTTGTAAAGTCTTTTTTAGGAATACTTTTATTTTTATCTCCTAAAATATCAACACACATAATTCTGAATTGTTTACTCCATTGCAAAATATTTGAATACCACATTGTCGAACTCATTTTTGCCCCATGGAGTAATACGAGAGGTTGTGCTAATTTATTACCACTTTCAATAATATGAGTCTTTCCTTGGGATGTTTGTACAAAGTAAGATGAAAAATTAGTTGGCCATAATTTTAGACTTTTTTCATAAGATTGTAGATAGTTAGTTTCTTGATATTTTTGTTCTAAATTCTTCATTTTTGTTCCCTCCATATAACTCATTTTTATAGTTCACTTTTAAAGTCACAGTAGTTTTGCTTTACCTAACACCCATTTTAAATTTAAAGGTTTCAATTTTATCGACTGCCTTGTTATATTCTCTATCGCTTTTTTAATATTTTCCGATTCTATAGCTGTTTTTTGTATAAATATCATTTGATAACACCTGCATTGCTGTATTACTTAATATTTCTGGAGTAAGCAAATTATAATTTAGCTGGACTCCGGCTTCTAATTCTTCTATTTATTCTTTGAGCAACTATAGGCTGACCTCCCATAACTGGAATAACTAGCATGGGAACACCAAAATATAAGTTTTCACTGGAACTATTCATTCCTCCACGTGTAATAAATAGATCAGTATGTTGGAGAATATCTAATTGAGGAACGTAATTATATAACTTAAAATTAGAAGGATTATTTTCTAATTTCTAATTGACTAACATCATTTTGTTACCCTACAACTAATATGACAGTAACCAGGATACCTCAAAATGTTGCAAAACATGTTTGATAAAAGTTGGGTTGCTGGTTAAATACTGTTCCCATAGAAATAAAAATTAACTTTTCTCTTCTCCTGTTCTAAGGAAAAAGAATCTCCATCTTTACGCTGTGCAATAGAAGGCCCGACAAATATATAAGAATCATCAAATTCCTCTACATTCCCTAAAAATCAAATAACTATTCCTTTATTGCTAGTGTCAATTTTGTACGGATATTTGAAGTGAAAATAAAAGTTTCCTCTTTGAATAAATTTTTACTAAATCCCCCTTCTACCCAAG
Organism: Bacillus cereus group sp. BfR-BA-01408; assembly: GCF_022663305.1. Taxonomy (NCBI): domain Bacteria; kingdom Bacillati; phylum Bacillota; class Bacilli; order Caryophanales; family Bacillaceae; genus Bacillus; species Bacillus cereus group sp. BfR-BA-01408. The sequence goes on from NZ_JAKUFF010000003.1 coordinate 171,619, forward strand.
AGTTTTTCTTCTTTTATTTTAATAAAATCACTTGTACTATTAAATGGAAGAAACAATTAAGAAACAAAGTTGATATAAAAAATCACGTAATACACTCTCTCTATTTCTCTCATGTATAATAAAAAAACACTAAGAGTAGCAAGGGCTGAATTATGCGCAGATATTAATATTTTTAATCTATTCATCATCAATATAATGAAGGTAAAAGTATTGATTTGAGAATATACACACAAAGATTACATTTAAGAAAGATGGAAGAACCCAATTCATTAAATTTATCACTTTAGCCAAAAAGACTCCTTCCTCAAGGAACGCGAAGTAAGTAGGTGGGATAAGAATGTCAGTTGGTATAGCCCAACATGTTTGCTATCATTTACTTGTACAGATTGCTCTTTAAAAAACGAAGATATGAGGTTGGTTGCAGAAAAACGTTGCAACCGTAAAATCTTCAACGTTCTATCACCCCACGCTGGTCGAAGTTGCGAAAACTCAGCTAAAGTAGGAGTGTGGTAAGTCGTTCTATAGAATTGTGCTCTTGGTTTAACAAATGATTTTTTGTAAATAATATGTTTGTTAAAAAATTTATTAAGGGGGACTTGTATGCCACAGGATCGAAAAGCAGAAGTTCAAAAACATGCATATGAAAGAAAAGAGATTATGCCAGATAATTCACAATCTCTACCGCGTCACATGCAAAAAGAGCTACCTCACGAATTTTCTGTAAATCCTCTGTTTGCCCGCGAAGGAGAATCCGTCGTTCCGCGTTTTCATATATCTGATGAAGGTATGTTACCAGAAACAGCGTATCAAATCGTCCATGATGAAATTACTCTTGATGGCAACGCCCGCCTAAATCTTGCAACATTCGTTAGCACATGGATGGAGCCTGCCGCAGAGCAACTATATGCAAAATCATTCGACAAGAACATGATTGATAAGGACGAATATCCACAGACAGCTGAAATTGAGGAGCGGTGTGTGCGTATCTTAGCCAACCTCTGGCATTCGCCAAGCCCCCTTACGACTATGGGCGTTTCAACAACTGGATCGTCAGAAGCATGTATGCTCGGTGGGCTTGCTCTAAAGCGACGCTGGCAAAATGCACGTAAAAGTGAAGGGAAGCCGTTGGATCGTCCCAATATTGTGTTTAGTTCGGCTGTTCAGGTCGTTTGGGAAAAATTCGCGAACTATTGGGAGGTTGAACCACGCTATGTAAAGGTTAGCCCAGAACATCCCCAATTGGATCCTCAGGGGGTTCTCGCAGCCGTGGATGAAAATACGATTGGTGTGGTACCGATTCTCGGTGAAACTTATACCGGTCTTTACGAACCGGTTGCCGAAATTGCAAAAGCGTTAGATGATTTACAGGCGAGAACGGGTCTTGACATTCCCATGCATGTAGATGCAGCTTCAGGAGGATTTATAGCACCGTTTCTTCAACCAGATTTAGTCTGGGATTTTCAATTACCGAGAGTGAAATCCATCAATGTATCCGGACATAAATATGGATTAGTCTATCCTGGATTGGGTTGGATAATTTGGCGGGAAGCTGAAGATCTCCCTGAGGATCTAATCTTCCGTGTCTCCTATTTAGGCGGGAACATGCCAACCTTTGCCCTGAATTTCTCTCGTCCTGGCGCACAAGTGCTCCTACAATATTACAATTACCTGCGTTTGGGGAAAAGTGGGTACTATGATATACAAAGGGCTTCCCAGAAAGTCGCTCTATTTCTTAGCAAAGCCATTCAGAAGATGGAACCATTCGAACTTTTGTCCGATGGCTCGGATATTCCGGTTTTCGCTTGGCGACTAAAAGAAGGTTACACATCAAATTGGAATCTTTATGATTTATCTCGACAATTACGTGTGTTCGGTTGGCAAGTACCCGCCTATCCATTGCCTCCAGATATGGAATCTGTGACAATTATGCGCGTTGTGGTTCGAAATGGATTTTCCATGGATCTCGCACATTTATTTTTGCGAAACCTCAAACAGACCGTTGCCTTTCTGGATTCCCTGGACGGGCCTATGCCGCATGATACGAAATGTAATAATGGGTTTCATCACTAAATGAAAAAAGCCTAATTTCTTCATATTAAATTGAGAAGTTAGGCTTTTTAGTTATTTCATTTATTTATTGAATTTATTAACTGGAAGAAGTATTCAGGTTTATGAGTCTTATTTAGCTTATACCATGAATGTAATGTATCTGGTGTAAATACATCCATTTTTTTCAGTACCTCCATTGCAAATTCCAGAGGAGCTATTCCTGATGCAGTAACTAAATTCGCATCAGATACCACAGATTCCAACTCATAGAACTTTTCTCCTTTATAGTTAGGACATACCATTTTAGTATATTCTAAGTTATTACTTGTATGTTTTCTAGTATCCAAGTATCCCATATTCGCGAGGGCATCAGTTGCACCACAAATTGCAGCAACAATAGTGCCAAGCTTTAAAGCTTGGTCGATTCTTTCCAAGATAGGTTGATGAATTTCTTCACTCCAAGTAGTCCCTCCTGGTAAAATTAAAAGATCTTTACTCTCAAAAGTACATTCATCAAGGGAAATATCTGGTTTTATGCTCAGTCCTCCCATAGTAGTAATCATTTCTTTATTAGCTCCTACTGTAATTACTTTTAAAGGTGCTAAATCTTTTTTTAAATATCTTCCTGAATTTAGTTCAGCAATTAAATATCCATATTCCCAGTCTGACATTGTATTAAATACATATAGAAAAGCTTTTTTTGTTTGCATCCAATAACACTCCAATCACAATTTATATAGCTATTATAATATAACTTCCCTGACAGTTAACGTCAGGGAAGTTATCATACTTGATGAAATTTTATTAATTCCGACAGAACTTCAATAAGTCTATTCTTAAGACTTATTGGCTCAATAACTTTAATAGATTTATTGTACGGTAAAAGTAAATAAGGTACATATGTATGCATCATATCTTTTTCAAGAAGAAAAACTGCTTGATTTGAAGTTCGTTCTTGTAAATAATGTCCTAAAAACCAATGTTGGCAAATATCAGCTAATACACTTTTATCCCCATTAATAACCAAAGAAATAATACTTTCCTTATCTTCTATAGTTGGAAGAAGACTTTTTATAAAAAAGTCACTTGCTGAAAAATTTTCTGGCTGGTTAAACTTATTTTCAGTCAACGTTAGACTTTCAATTCGATCTACTCTAAAAATACGGATATCATTCCTAAGATGACAAAATCCAATCACATACCACTTATTATTCCAATAGATAATTCTGTATGGATCGACCAATCTATAATTTAATTGCTTTTCGCCACTTTTATGGTAAAGAATTTTTACTGAGTACCCGTCAGCTACGGCCTGCTCCAACTCCTTCAAAAAAGTTTCTATAGAGAGTGAAGTTAATCGGCTTATTACTTCAAGACTAGCTAAATGTTGGTTTATTTTTGTTTCCTGCTCTTGATTTGAGTATTTACTTAGTTTTGAAATGGCCCTATTTAATGCTTCACCCCCATAATATCCGGCTTCTTCTGCAAAAACAGCAGCATGAAATAGTGAAGTTTGCTCCTCAAAATCAAAAAAAAGAGGAGCCTCAATAAAATTGTTCAATAAAGTGTATCCGCCTTTATGTCCTGGTTCTGAAATTATAGGTACGCCACTAGTTGAAATTGTATCAATATAACGATACACAGTCCTTATATTTATCTCTAACTTTTCTGAAATTTGTTTCGCAGTAATTTTTTCACCTGAACGAAGCATCCATAGAATTGCTAGCATATTGTCAATTTTAGGCATATAATTCCACCTCTATATGAAACTTATTTTCTATTATATATTTTTGATTTTTGGTATAATTCATTAACTGTTCCTTTCCGATAGCTTTCTAATATAATGAGGACCTAGACACATTTGTAATTTCACAAATGTAATTTACAGTCCCATCTCCCTCTTTATAGAGCTTTACTACATAAAGTGGGATAAATGGTACTGCAAGCGTAACTAGTTTCTTTACTTTCATATTAACCTTTCCCTTAAAACTAAAAAGATATATCTTTTGTATAATATTGGTTAAATTTGGATGGATGAATATTATTCTATATTGAAAAAATAAATACGTCAAAATTATTTTACGGAAATTATAAAAATCATATTATATATAGATTAGTAAGCTAATGATACAATGCCCCCTAAAAACGTGTTTCTATCTGTGGATTTATAAGAAAGGATGACGTTTTTATTTCATTGGTATGTGTGATAAATTACACCTATTTCCTTGAGAATATTAAAAATCCTCATCCACAATACCTTACGAGTTATTGCTACAGATTTTGGTTTTGTGCAAAAAAAATTGATAGAATCCAAGAAAAAATTTTTATATCTTTTTATATTTAGAGAAGTTAAAAAATCAATACACCTCCTTCATATACGTGTAATATACAGGGATTTATAACTTGATATAGAACATAAAAAGGAGAAGTTTATATTGTAAACAAAGAGACGTATATATCGAGTTAGAATGAGCTGTTAAAACATTTTTTTATTAGAAGATTAAATTGGCACTGTTAATAACAGTAATGGAGGATTAGAAAATGAAAATTGCAATAGTCTGTTTCGATAACTTTACTGATATTGATGTTTTCCTACCATGGGATTTATTAAATCGTGTACGTTTAGTTGGTGGTATTTCTGATTGGGATGTCCAGCTTTTAGGAACGGAAAAAACTCATATATCCATGTCTGGCTTACGTATTCCCATGACAGCAAGTATATTTGATCTTCCTTCTGCTGACGCTGTAATATTTGCAAGCGGCAAGGGTGTACAAGATTTATATAAAAACCAAGAATATATTAATAGCATTCATGTAGATCCTCAAAGACAATTAATAGGATCTATGTGTTCTGGTTCACTACTATTAGGAGCTAAAAAATTGCTCACTGGCAAAAAAGCAACTACATATCCATCCGCAGTAGAACAGCTTAAAGAATTTGGCGTAGAGGTTATTGAAAAAAGTTTCGTAAACGAAGGAAATATTTCAACTGCTGCAGGTTGTTTCGCTGCTCAAGAACTCTCAGCTTGGATTATAAGGACCCTGCTTAATGAAGAAATGGTTGATATTGTACTAGAAACTGTTCAGCCAGTAGGAAAAGGTTTATATTTTTAATTTCAAATCAAGTCAAGGAATTGTGGTTGCTCTCCAAAACGATAAAATGAGCTTTTTTGATTAATGCCGACGTAATATGCCTCCGATTCCAATTTAATTAAATAAAAAACCCGCGAATCATTCACGGGTTTTCTTCTTAATAACTAATTGCTATTGTACCTTCACCTGCATGTACCGCAAATGAAATTGGTAATGGATATAGTTTGAAATCCATTTCAGGGAATGCTTGTCTAATATCTGCAATCCATTCTTCAGCTCCAGGTTTATCGTTAGCATGGAACATGTGAAGTACTTTTGGTAATTCTTTTTCAAGTTCATTTTTAATGTATTCTCGACATTTTTGGATTTTGCGAACTTTCTTTTCAAGTAAAAGCTCGCCACCTTTTACTTCTAATATTAAGTTAACACTTAATAAACTCCCAAGTAAAAATTGAACTCCCTTTACACGTCCACTTGCGTAAAGACCCTTTAAACTTTTCGGGAATACGTGGAAAGGTCTTCTTTTTTCATCTACTAATGTTTTGTGTATATCTTGTAAAGTCATACCATCATTGTATAACGATTTCGCTTTTCTAATTAGTTCATCCATTGGATAACTTGTTGTTTCGCTATCTAATACCGTTAATGGGAAACCTGCCATTTCTGCAGCTAACTTCATGTTTTGATAGGTTCCACTTACTTTTCCGCTAATAGCAACTGCAAATCCCTCTTCATATTCTTCTTTGCATTTCGAAAATAACTCTACCATTTCCCCTATGTTAGGTTGTGATGTAGTGACAGTTTTACCTTCGTTTAAAGCATTATAAACGCGCTCGCGCACACCTTCTTCACAATCTTTATACGACACACCATCAATAATAACTTCAATTGGGATAACAAAGTTATCTCCTTCTGTTGTAAAACTCGCAGTTGTACTATCAGTAATCCAAGCAACACGCTTCATGTTGTTCCTCCCTTAATTCAATTCCTCTTTTCTAATTTTTCTATATATTTATGTTATGAAAAGAGAATATCCCTGTAATAGTAACAGGACTTTATTGTTTTGGCTATAGTAGATAGATGATAAATGTGAATATTTCTTGTCTTTTTCACAAATTAAAAAGAAAATCAAGAAATTTGCTCGATTTTCTTTTTCTCATACATTATTTAAAAGTTTCATTATCTAAAATCACAACATAATCGTTCGTCAAGCGACCTGCTTCTTTCGTATAACTAACAAGTCTTTGTATGTTATCACAGCTAAGTTTTGCACCCCATACGAGTAGTGGTACACCAATAAAGTCAATATGAAATCTTCTAGAAAACAGACCGCCAAAAGTCATTGGTAAAGGTACAGTTGGTGATGTATTAGAAAAAACGATCTTTTCATGACTTTGATAATGTTTTTGCAAAATTTCTCCTAAATGCTTCATCGCAGGTACAACGACTTTAGATGCCCCGCACCCAATTGTATATACAGGATTACCATTTTCATCTATTCCATGAAAAATAATTTTCCCCATATCTTCGGTTTTCAATTTATTAAAGTAATCTACATTTAATATTTCTTCTTTCGTTAACTTACGGTCAGTTGGCAATTTATTTAAATGATAAGCTGCAGCGAGTGCAGTTGAATGTGTTCCGCCGAAATCAGTGTAAATGAATATCATATGATCATCCCTTGTTATAAAAGTTCAATGTTATTTAGTATTACCGTTCACAGCATTGTTAAACAAGGGATAAATGTATTTACACTTTTTGTATTAACTCATTATATTTTTTCCAAATATAATACCGTCTACTTATTACCGTACCTAATGTGATACATAAAAAGGCATTCGTTACAACCATTAATGTGGAATGTGTACTACCTGAAAACATACTTTGCTTAATTACAATTTTCGCACCTAAAATAACAAGAAGAATCATTGTGCTTAACCAATTTCCTTTTCGTAATACATGACCCGTTTCACTATCTAATCGAAATGTTAAAACTTTTCCCCGTATAATTCCAAGACCTAAGCCAATTCCAAGCATTGCAACAAATAATAGTCCTTGCAGCAAAGTTATTTGTCCCCTATGAATAATGGACTGGATTGTTACAAAGCCCAACAAAACTGGAACAAGCCAAATGCGATTTATTTTGACTTTTCGCTCTTTTCCTTGCAGCAAAACAATAATAAGAATAACAAGTACAATATCCATTTAAAGTCCTCCTATATAGTTGTTTGCCTTTAAAAATTATATTCTCTTCTTTTCATTTCATAATTGAAATACGATAGCTACTTTCAATTGTATGATGTGGAATGTGATTTCCCATCAGCCTGAAGCATTATTTTTAAAAATAAAAAGACGTACTTTTTCCCCGTACGTCTTTAGTACCTTTATTTATAAAATAAAAGTTTTCTAGTCAACTAAAATGTTTTTCAAAACAAAAACAATCATGAACTCGTTTAAATTGTTTTCTTATGTCTTCTTTATTTTCACCTGTATAATGAGCAAATGTTTGAACCGGATATAACTGATCAATATTACTTTTCATTACACCTTTTATCTCGTCTGTATGATCGCTATATACGTGTAAATACGAATCTACGTTTACAAATCCGTTCTTTTCATACCATCCATGTACCCATAGGTTGTCCCTAGTCCATGCTTCCAGGCGATTTAGGTTAAGTTCTTTCGCTAACTTTTCTGCCTCATTTAATAGTTGATTACCAATTTTCATTCTACGGAAATCCGGATGAACTGCAATATGCCAAATCATGCCCCAAGACCTGTTCCTCTTGAACATACCGTACGTTCTTCTAATTCATATTCAATATCTATTAAACCCACAATTTGATTTTCGTATACAGCTACTAATTCAATTGCAGGATTTTCATATTTTTCTTTCTCTCTAAATACGTTATCGTAATATGCTGTATCTAAAAAAGATAACACACGGCAACGTACCCAACCGGTTTCATCAGATTTTTTATATGCTCTAATCTTAATATCCATGTAATCTAAAAGCCCCTCTATATTTTTATTAATTTTTTAACCCCTACTTCGTTACTTTAGACATATAATCAATTGAACAATCTAAATCTAGATATAATAATTTCCTGTGCTACATCCTTTGCATTAATCATACTTGTCACCGTCATATACAGAAGAGATTCTTCCACCTAATTATTATTCAATATATAGATAGAAGAATCCTCTAGTGATGTATACTAATTGAAAAATGGAAGAAAAAATTATTTGGAATCTACTGATTCAGCATGATATACCTTGGATTTTGAAGGTAATAAAGTAAACACACACAATATAATAGTTATAAGTAACATTACCAATGATCCTACAATAACTACAAGTTGTATAGAAATAAATTGAGTTGCAACTCCGAATAGAATCGTAATTAAAATGGTTATGCCGGCAATTACTAGTCCATATATACTTCCAATCCGTCCCATTATGTGAACAGGAACGTTGTTTTGATAAAAGGTATAATAGCCTGTATTTGCATATGCCATAGAGAAAGATAAAATAAGAAATCCGATAGCAGCTATTACGAACCCATTTGAAAAAGCATAAATTAAATAACCAATTGCAATGAATAATGATCCTATTCCAATTAAAAATGAAGGCGCTAATTTTTTAGATAAAATTGTATTTGTTATAGCTCCTAAAATAATTCCAGCCCCGCCGGCACTAACTAAAAATCCATATTCACTATCTGTTAACAATAGAACTTCTTTAGCAAATGACAATTCAAGCGAATCATTTGCGGTAGCTAATACCATCATCCCTTGAAATAAGAAGTACACAAAAACGATATACAAAGATTTTTTACTAAAATTTAAAACGATGTTCCAATCTTTTTTTAGTACAGCTAAAGATAACTTGTCATTTGATGTATGCATATCGGATTTTTTATCAAGATTAGGTAATAGCAATGTAATTACTCCTGATAAGAGAAATGCTATAGCATTTATATATATTGCAAACTCTGGTGTACTTGCTATTAACAATACCCCCGCTATCGCTGGACCAATTAAAAATGCACCAGATCCTATTAAACTACGCAATGAGTTGAAACGTTGTCTTTTCTCAACTGGAATTAATTTAGTCATATATGTCATAGCAGTTGGCTCGTAAATTGCATTAGCCATACTAATAAAGAATACGAATACATAAACCATCCAAAGTGATGGAAGTAAAGGTAAAATAGCGATAAATACCGCACGATATATATCGAGGTGAAACATTAATTTTCGTTTATTTAAACGATCAATCATACTCCCTGACCAAGCGTTTGTTAATAAAGCGGCTAATGGTTTAATTACATATAAAGTAGCAACAGCTAGGGCTGAACCGCCCATATTATAGACAAGTACGTTTAGTGCTATTAAGTAAATCCATGCCCCTAAATTTGCAATACCAACTCCGGACAGTAATAATAAAGGATATTTCCAATCGTTAAGTAAGTTTTTCATTTTCGGCCCCGCTTTCCAAATTATTTTTAACCAATAAAAAAATCCCACCCCCAAGACTTTAGTCTTAGGGACGAGATTTATCATCGCGGTGCCACCCTAGTTTGTTAATATGTCACCATATTAACCTTATCAGGTACTGCATTCTAATTCATGCTTATACCATAGCTCTATAACGGGAGCTCCCGTCACACCACCCCCTAATAATAGGTTCCGATGTGCTGCTCAGAGGCTTGGTTCAATAAAGAATTTTTACTCCTTTTCAGCTAAATGGAGCTCTCTGTGAAAAATTCATTTTATTTACTCTTCTCTTCACTGCATTTGATTTTTCCATATTATCACATTTACATTTAACTGTAAATAAAAAATAATCAGACATTTACAGTTGGTTCATTTTTGCTTTTCGACCAATTCGGCATACGAAACGCATTAGCTTTTTATGAAGATAAGGAAATAAAGTGAAGAGTACATCCATTGTTTTTTTTAACGGCATTGGACATATAACTAATTTATTTTTATGAATAGCTTTCAGCGCAATTTCAGCAAACTTGTCTGCTGAAATCGGCTTATTTGTTTTTAGTTGTTTTATAATTTGGCTCTTATTCATATTAATTGCAATTGATTTTTCAAATATGGGTGTATCTACAAAAGTTGGACAAAGCACACTTACATTTACACCATATTCTTCTGCCTCATAATGTAATGAAGTGGTTAAACCGACGATAGCATGTTTGGTAGTTGCGTACGCGGTACAAAGTGGAGCAGGTCCTAAACCTGTTGCAGACGCAGTATTAATGATATGACCAAATCCTTGTTTTTTCATGAATTGGTAAGCCAATTGTGTCCCGTAAATTACTCCTAATAAATTTATTTCAATAATATGTTTCCAATTATCTAAAGACATATCGAATACTTCTCCATACATAGCAATTCCTGCATTATTAAACATATAATCAATTCTACCAAACTCATTAACTATTTTTATAATAAGTTCCTCTACGGATCCAGCGTTAGTAACATCTAAATATTCGAACCTAGCTAGTTGATTATTATTTTTTATATTATTCACAAGCTCTTGACCACTTGTTTCATTAATATCTGCGATAATTACAAATATATCTTTATTTGCTAATTGAATAGCTAAAGCTTTACCGATACCAGAAGCTCCGCCAGTTACAATTGCGACTCTTTGTTCATCCATATAAAAAACCTCCTGTTGTTAATACATATAATGAAAACGGACGAGTGTAAAGATTTGAACAATCGTTCTAATTCGCTTGTAATGCTACGCATGTTTGTTTGAAATAGAGAGTAAAAAAATCGTAATGGCTTCATTAAATAAAACTTCTAATTTCTCTGTTTCAAATGAATGAATGAATTGACATAATCCACCTAGCCATGAACCTAATAAAAGACTTGAATCCTCAACATTTTCTATATAAAATTCACCACTTTGTATACCTTCATCCAAAATTTTTTGATATGTTTTTAAAGGGATAACAGCTAAACCATAGAGTTGTTGAATTGTAGAAGGGTTCGCGCTCGGATCAGAGGCAAGTTCTTGTCCTGCTCTTAATAATGGCGTTTTGTAATTATAAAGTACAAATTTAGCTATCCCATATAATTTCCCAGTAGCATTTGTATACTGTTTTTCTGCTATTTCCCATTTATCGTGCCAATTTCTCATACTGTCTTTAGCTAAATAAACAAATAATTCTTCTTTATTTTTATAATGGTAATATATATGTCCTTTACTATAACCAGAGGCTTTTGCAATGTTATCAATTGAAGTTCTTGTATATCCTTTTAAGGAAAATAATTCTGTCGCCTTCTCTGCTATTATTTCTTTGGCTAAATCGCTATCGTATCGTCTTTTATTCAATGTAGACTCCTTCCGTCATTTAATACAAAAAAATTGAACAATCGTTCTAATTTCAATATATGTAAGTTTTTTTGTTTTAGTAACTGTTAAGTTTCTTATTTATTATTTTTTATAAAAATTACGGTGCGTGAAATTACTAAACTCTATAAAAAAAAGAGCCTATTGTGTATAGACCCTTCACATTGCTTGAATTAATTTGTATTTGCCTCTGCTAACGGTTGTAACGGTGGTTCTAATTTTAGTTCTAATGCATCGCCTTCTTGTATAGCTTGTCCTTTTTCAATACTTTGATTTGTTACATATCCCGTACCTGAAGTTTTTAAATCTAATTTTAATAGTTTAGAAAAATACATAACATCACGCATTGACCAACCTTGTAAATTGGGCATTGTTGCGTTGTTTCCTAATAAAAATATACGATCACCTTCACTCATTACTTCACCAGACTGCGGATATTGTTTTTTTATTTTTCCTTCTCCTAAAATTATCGGTTGGAGTTTCTCTTTTTTTACATTATTCTCTACCGTATCTATTGATTGATTCACATAGTTTTGCACTTTTAATTGGGATTTTTTCGTTGCATCGGCCATTTGTTGTTCTGTATATGGTTTCACCTTTAAATATTCAAGACTATTTTTCACAACTGGTTTAAATATTTCAGCGAGTGGCTGGGCTCCATATTCATCTCCCTTTAACTTTGGCTGCTTAATAGCTAAATATATAATTAACTCTGGGTCATCAATTGGAGCCATACCTAAAAATGAAAAAATATAATTTTCTTTTCCTTCCATATATCGTCCATTTTCAGGATTTGGAATTTGGGCTGTTCCTGTCTTGCCTCCTATTGGGTAACCATCGACTTTATACATTGTACCTGTACCTTTTGAAGACGTAATAACACGCTCCATTAAGTCTCTTACCTTGTCCGCAGTCTCTTTTTTTATCGGATTTCCAACTTCTTTCGGTTGATTTTCCATAATAACTTGCTTGTTTGTTGGATTTACAACTTTGTCAACGATATATGGTTGCATCATTTTCCCGTCATTTGCTATAGCGGTGGCAGCTTGGATTAATTGAATTGGAGTTACTGTAGAACCTTGTCCGAAAGAAGTTGTTACTTGTTGAATTTGTGTATTTAATAATAAAGTATTTTTACTTTCACCAGGTAAATCTATTCCCGTTTTTTGGTTGAAACCAAATTTATTCATATATTGCTTAAATTTATTTGGTTTTAATAACTGATCTTCTAAAATAGAAAAAGCTACGTTTGATGACCTTTCAAAACCTTCATCAAATGTTATAGATCCCCATCCAAACCCACCATTATGATCTTTTATATCCGCTGAACCTACTGAATACTTTCCGGATTGAAAATATTCTTTCCCGTTATATACACCTTCATTGATTGCAGCAGCTAACGTAAATACTTTCATCGTTGAACCTGGTTCATATGCATTTGCGATTGGATCATTTAAAAAGTATTCAATATCCCCTTTATTAGGATTAAAACTAGGTTTACTAGACATAGCTAAAACTTTCCCCGTCTTTGGATCCGCTATAATACCTACTAACATAGAAGGATCATAGTGCTCTTGCGCCTTATTCATCGCTTCTTCTAAAAAACTATTAATTTGTTTATCAAGCGTAAGATATACGTTATTTCCATGTTTAGCGGGTTCTATTTTTCCTATATCATTTGTAAGCGGGATACCTCCTCGCGCTCCCACATATTCTATATTCCCATTTGTCGAGCGTAAATATTTATCTAAACTTTTTTCAAGTCCAAACTTCCCTTCTGTATTTCCTTTATCGTCTGGCCTAGCAAAACCAAGTATATAAGATGCAAAATCTTCATTTGGATACACTCTTGCTTTCTCAGGCATAAAAGAAACACCTGGGATTTTCAATTTTTTAATTTGTTCTTTCTTTTCCCTAGACAAATTCCGGCCAACTTTTCCGATTTCAACTTGCGTACGCCCCTCATGGAAATTTTTTAATACGTCCTCTTTATCAATTTCAAGCGCAGTAGCTAATTGCTCTGCAGTTTCATCTTTATTTTTCACTTTGTCATTACCTTTCAAATTCACAACAACACGATACGTTGTTGAATCTTGAACGAGCACTTTTCCAGTTTGATCATAAATCGTGCCACGATTCGCTTCCAAAACACCATTTTTATTATGTTGTTCATTTGCTAAATCCTTTACATTCACATTTTGCACGACTCCTACTGCTTGAATATAGAAAAAACGTAAAAGCATAATAAGAAACAAAACAATAAAAGCAATCATAAAATACCGCGCGCCTTTATTCGTTTGAAGTTTATGCATATTTCGCTCCTTTCTTTCACCATTAATTACTACAAAGATGTGCTACAAAATATGTAGTTTTTACTTTCACTACTATATGTTTCGAACATTTCCTTTTAATTCCTTTAAAACAGTCTGAAAGTAGTTATTGTTTCTGTTTCTATTTTTTTATCTATTTATATTACGGTGCGTGAAATTTAAGAATATTCCATCATTAGATGGTTGGTTTATTATAAATTACAAATTTCATAAAGACTTTTAATGCTAACCCAGTATTATTTTGTCACTCTTTTAATACTTATGGCCCTTATCTTGTGCACAATAAAAAGTTCCCCTCTGGATTTCCAAAGGAGAACTTTCAAACAAACCTACAAATAGTTATTTATAAAATTAAGCTAAATGATTATATTTCGCTAAAAAAGGAATACGTTTCGCTACCAACGCGTACGTTTTAAATACAAATTTCGCTATCGGCTCAAACGTACGTGTACTTTGCACTACTAAGCCACTTGTGATAAATGTTAAGAAAGCAGCACCCAGTATATCTAAAGGATAATGAACACCTACGTACATACGTGAAACACCGACTAATACTGCCCAAATAAGAGCGACATATTTAAGTTTTTCTCCTCTAAGCAAAAATACAAATGCAATTGAAAATACAAGTACTGAATGATCACTAACAAATGATGAGTCTGCTGCATGTGGTACTAATTGATGTACATCATGTGATACAAACGGACGTGGATGGTAATATACCGCATGTATCACAACATTTACTAGTAATGCGATAATGACTGAAAGTGTCGTATATAACACTGTATATTGTTTTTTTATTGCATTAATTTTCTTTCCATTGTTAAACCATAAGATAACCATAAATAAAATCGCTACATATGCAGCACTATTTGTAATAGCGATCATTAGCGAATCTAATAGTTTGGACGATCCAGCAAAATTATTAAACCATTGAAATACTGTGTAATTCATAATACTCTCTCCTTGCATAAAAGCTTTCTTGATTTACACAGTATACAACATCAATATGAAAATGGGCTGAAACTTTTCTCATCAAATTCTCATTTTACTATCACTTATTTGACAATATTAAGACTAATTATAACGGCCAATTATGTATAAAGCTGAAAAACCTTTAAAACAATATGAATCATATGCTTTTTATGTGTAGAATACATAACATAGTTACTTCAATATACTAGTTAAGAAATCATATTTTTAATACATACGAAGTGCAATATTACCGAATTGTTCGCCTTGTTCCATACGTCTTAACGCTTGAGTCGCTTCTTCCAACGAATACACTTTATCCATAATTGGTTTAATCTTATATTTCTCTATAAACTTCATCATCTCATTAAATTCTTCACGGCTACCCATAGATGTCCCCATAATATCAATTTGATTATAGAATAACGCTCGTAAAGGCAATTCAATTTTATCTCCTGAGCTTGCACCAAAATTAACAATTCTCCCATTTTGTTTTAATACATCAAAATATTTTAAGAATGTTGCTGGCCCTATACTATCAATTATTAAATCTACTTTCTCTCCGCGCAAACTCTCTTCCCAATTTCCAGAACTATTGAAGGAAAAGTCTGCACCATATGTTTCGGCAAGCTTCCTTTTGTTCTCTATCCTTGAAGTAACACTTACTTTTGCGCCAATTGCTTTTGCAAATAACATAGCAAACGTCGCTACACCGCCGCCTATCCCCGGAATTAAAACATGTTCGCCACGCTTTAATCTACCCTTTGTAAAAAGCGCTCTATATGCAGTTAGTGCCGATAAAGATAAAACACCAGACTCTTCCCAAGAAAGATATGACGGTTTTGCCACTACATTTTCTACTGGCACAATAACACATTCAGCAAACGTTCCATCTTTCGGTCCACCTAACACCTCTGGTAACTCGGGTATTTCAGCAATATGATCCCATCCAATACTAGGGTTAATAATAACCTCATTTTGTAATAAAGTTCTTGAAACACTTTCTCCAATCTCTGTAATTATACCTGCACCATCTGATCCTAGAACTAATGGGACTTGCATTTCTTTTCTATTATTCATTATAAATAAATCTCGATGATTTAATCCTGCTGATTTTAATTTTACTTTCACTTCCCCAGCGCTAGGGTTTCTCTCAGGTAATACTTTATATTCTACCCCTTCAAATCCTGCTTTATATTGTTGTACGATAGCTTTCATTTTTATTCCCCCTTAATAATTCTAATGTACTAGAAAGTTCGAAATAAACAAAGTAATTTGACTATAAAAAAAGAAGGAATGTAAAAACATCCCTTCTTTTCAATGTATTAAAGTGAAACGGTAGGCAGTATAATCGTAACGATTGTTCCTTCACCTTCTTTACTCTCTATTCGAATAGTTCCGTTGTATTTCTCTACAAGACGTTTTGCGATAGACAAACCTAGACCGTTTCCACCTTGTTTTCGACTTCTTGCTTTGTCCACACGATAAAAGCGGTTAAGAACAAATGGTAAATCAGCTTCGGGTATTCCCGCACCACGATCTATGATACGAATTTTAACTTTCCCTGATTGTACACTAGATTCAATACAAATATATTTATTAACTTCTTTTGTATATTTCACTGCGTTATCCAATACGATAATAATAATTTGTTCTAAGTAAGATGAAGGTATTGAGACATATGCCGAATCTTCACCCAGTTTCATATCAAATTGAAATTCAGTTTGAAGTACAGCAAAGTTTTGTGTAACTTGTTTTAATATGCTATTTACATGGACTGGATCAGCTGCAATTGGATGCATCTGTTCTGATTCAGCTCTTGATAGTTCTAGCAATTCTAAAACTAACTTATTTAAACGATCAACTTCCTTTAAACTGGATTGAAGCGATTTATCTAAAACTGCTGGATCATTTTTCCCCCACCGATTTAACATAGACAAGTGTCCTTGAATAATTGTTAGTGGTGTTCTCAGTTCATGGGATGCATCTTCTACAAACTGCTTCTGTTGTGTAAAGGAAGTTTCTACTTCATCCATCATTTCGTTAAAAAGAAACGATAATTTTGCAAGTTCATCATTATTTTCACGTACTGGAACCCGTTCATTTAGCCCATTTTTCTTAATACGCTTCATCGTATTCGTTATATTTTGAATACTTGATAATAGCTTTTTCGTGATTAGTACCCCACCTAAAAAACTAAGGATTAATCCACATATTCCGGCAATAATCATTACCACTAAAATAATTTTTAATAAATGATCAAAAGCCTCTAAGTTTTTCGTAAGTTCAATCGTGCCAGTGAACTCTTTTGTTTGAATTGGTATACGTTTAACTAATATGCGATCTTCTACATGTCTTTTTATAAATAATTCATCTTGTAAAACTTGTTTTGGCTTTATCCATGTCTCATTAAAATCTCGCGAAACAGTAACAATTGGTTTTCCATCCATGCCGATAACACGAATCATTTGATGTTTATCAATCATATTATTTAAGAAATCTTTACTGTTTTCAAACGTTTTAATCGAAAGGGTATCACTTTTATCTTGGTAATATGCCGCTATTTCTGTCACTTGCCTATTTATTTGTTTCTGTTCATAATCTATAGTCCACTTATTGATTACAATAAACTGCAAAGTGCTATATAAAATGAATAAAATAAATACTAATGTAGTGGACCAAAGTGTTAATTTCCACTTTATAGGTAGATTTCGAATTTGATGCACAATATTTTTAATCATTTCATTATATATCCAGCACCGCGGACCGTTTGGATATATTCCTCCTTATCTACACTATGTAACTTGTTACGTAAATAACGAACGTATACATCAACGATATTCGTCTCAACCATTGCATCATATCCCCATACTTGATCCAATAAAACATCACGGGTAAGTACTCTATTAATATTTTTCATAAACATAAGCAAGAGTTCAAATTCTTTATTTGTAAGTTCGATTTCTTCATTTCCTTTTGTAATAGTTCGAGATTCAATCTGGAGCTGTAAATCTTTGAACGTAAGAGATGAAACATGCTTGTTTTCTATTTGTTCTTCCCGTCTAAATATAACCCTCATACGTGCCAACAGCTCTTCAATTGCAAATGGTTTCGGAAGATAATCATCGGCTCCGCTATCTAATCCTGTCACGCGATCCATAATACTATCGCGTGCAGTTAGCATAATAATTGGTGTATTTTTAGTTGCCCTTAATCTACGACACACTTCTATTCCATTTAATCCTGGTAGCATTAAATCCAGCAGAATAAGGTCATAATTTGTTTCAAGTGCAGCTTCTAAACCCTTCCGCCCATCAAACTGTATATCGACTTTATATCCTTCATACTTTAGTTCTAACTCTAAAAAATCAGCTAAATTTTCTTCATCCTCAATGATTAATATGTGTTGCAACAGCAATGCCCCCTATACAGTTAAATGAATCAGTAATCCTACTCCAAATATAATTGCAATAATTTGATGTGCTTTTCTATACAATATCAAGTTTGTTTTTTTATTATGTTTCTGTAAGAAAAGTCCAATGACACCTAGTATGATTAAAATGAAAAGGGAGAATATACCACTATAAAATATAAGTATATGTCGACTTCCTTTTAATAAAAAATAAACACCGTGAGTAATTGATACAGCTAATACAGTATATCCAATGAATACGTGAAATTTTTTAATGAACAAATATAAGTCTTTTATCAATTTAACCCCAATTATATTTTTCTTTTTAAAAAATAACCATACATGACGTAAAAACCATAATGATGCAGCTAAAATCGTCCCATATTCACCGAAAGAACCTAATTTCTTATTTAACCCTTTTACATTTAATACGTTGCCGTAAATTACATTAATAAGTAACAATGCTACACTACAAAAAATAATAGTAAAACCTATAATTTTTACAAATAAATGAAAAGATCTATGTTTTAGTAGCTTTTCCATTTCATTTAAGCTCCTTTCTTAAAAAGTTTCTGTAACCAGCAGAATATCAAATAAAAAAGAAAGGAACATGAGAACAAGATTAAAATAAAATGAGAATTTCAAGATCACTTAAATTGTTTAGCTTCCTTTATTATTTTTTGAATAAACGGTGCTTTTGCATTTGTATAAGAAACACGATCAAAAGGATATGTAGCTGCAAGTCTCTCTTTTAGTTCTCTATATTCTTTACGTGCCCATTCATGCTTTATTAGAAAGTCTCGAAATAAAAGATTGTTTTTCCATTCGTCACTATTATAAATATAGACATGTAAATGATGAGTGCCCGCTCTCCATTTTCCCTTTCTAAAAAAACGCCAATTAGGTGATTCTTTTGGAACGTACTCATATCCAATTTTTAATAAATCTTCAATCCACTTTTCGATAATTTGCAAATCTGTTACGCCAATCATCATATCAATTAAAGGTTTCGCTCCTAACCCTTGTACAGATGTGCTCCCTATATGTTCAATAGCAATACAATCTCCTCCGAATAAAGAAATAAATTTTTCCTTTTCTTTTAAATACTCTTCATGCCACTCTTTTTCATATGATTTAATAACGATTTGTTGTTCCACTTTATTCACACTCCTATAAGTATTCATCATTATATTTATAAAATTTCATGTGATTAACATAGGATTTTTACAAAATATGTCGAATAATGAAATATACAACTTAATTATAATAAATGCGAGGTATATTATGGAAGCTAAACCAGTTGAAATTCAGTTAAATCAAATAACATTCCAATTAAAAGAACATCATAATTTTGATTGGCTCTTGAAATTAGGAACCGTATTTGCAGTTTTTGACCAGCAAGATTCAGGTAATATAAGTTTTGGTGTTGAAAAAAATGGCCATAAAAAATTCATTAAATACGCAGGGGCACAAACAATTGCATACGAAGGAACAATAAACGACGCTATTGAACGGTTAAAAAATTCAGTTTCCCTATACGAGGAATTAAAGCATAACTCGCTTATAAAACTAATTGAACATTTTCCAGTTCAATCTGGATATGTATTAATTTTCGATTGGTTTGATGGCGAATGTCTTCATTCGCACTGGAGTTTCCCGCCTCCTGAGAAATATAAAAATCCAAACTCTCCATTTTATAAATTTAAGCATTTACCTGTTAGAAAACGAGTTCAATCCTTAAATTCCATTTTTTCTTTCCATACATATGTCGAAAAGAAAAACTATGTAGCGATAGATTTTTATGATGGTAGTATTATGTATAATTTTAATACAAATGAAACGAAAATTTGTGATATTGATTTATATTCTAAAAAACCATACGTAAATAAAATGGGAAGATTATGGGGTTCCTCACGCTTTATGTCTCCTGAAGAATTCGAGCTAAACGCTATGATTGATGCGAGAACAAATGTATTTAATATGGGTGCAATGGCTTTCGCAATTTTAGGTGGTGGAAAAGATCGCTCCTTTACAAAATGGGAAGCAAGTAGGGATTTATATGAAATAGCGTATCGTGCTGTAAATGAAAACCGAATGGAACGATATGTATCGGTTGAAACATTTTATGAAGAGTGGCTAAACATGGCTAATACTGAAAAAATATAAACTTATATTATTAAAAGCAAAAAGTTTCTACTATAATCATGTATAATATATATGAAATGGAAATTCAAAATAACGAGGCAAATATATTATGAACTTTGTTTATATTAATCAAAACGTATTAAATAATCTTCTTTACATTCTAATTAGTATATTTATTTTTTATTTTATATACGATAGCGGGCGCTATTTAAAGAAATATAAAACACTACTTATTACTCTTTGTTCGAGTATCCCACTTATTCTATGTATGAGATACCCTATCTATATGGATGAGAGTTGTATTCATGATTTAAGACAAATCCCAGTCATAATTGGTACACTCTATGGTGGATTCCCTGTCGGTATCATATTGTTTACAATTTTATTAATTACAAGATTTTTATTTTATGGATTTAATATGCTAACTGTCATTGTTTACGGAATAATGTTTATCATTACAGCATTCGCATCCGCAAAATTTAATACATATAATAGAAAAATAAAAGTAGCTTTTTCCATGTTTTTAACCTTTTTCCTAGCAATATTTACAACTGTAATTGTCTTAACTTTATCAAATTTTGAAGTAAATAATTTGTATATTATTTACTTCATAATATTACCGACTACTCTAATGCTATTTATTGTTTATATAAATGAAGTTATAAAAGATGCAGTATGTATGCGATCAAAATTAATTAAAATGGAGAAAATGGAGATTGTTAGCCAACTCGCTGCTAGTATATCACATGAAGTAAGAAACCCTTTAACTGTCGTAAAAGGATTTACACAACTTTTGAAAACATCCAATTTAACTCCCGAATCGAGAGACAAATATATTGACCATATACTCGAAGAATTAAATCGTGCTCAAGAAATTATTGATGACTATTTAACATTTGCCAAACCTGCTCCAGAAAAATTAGATCATATTTCAGTCGAACAAGAGTTAAATAGAGTTATTAATATGATAGTGCCCTTATGTAATATGAATACGGTACATATTACGAAAGATTTCTCCAATGCAACAATAGTTGGTAATAAACAGCACTTTCAGCAATGCTTTTTAAACTTAATAAAAAATGGTATTGAAGCAATGCCTAATGGTGGCACTTTAAATATCTCCTCTTCTATTAGTAATAATAAAGTTATCATACGAATTGAAGATAGCGGAATTGGTATGTCACAAGAGCAAATAAATCGCTTTGGCGAACCGTATTTTAGTACAAAAACGAAAGGTACAGGTTTAGGCACAATGGTTGCTGTTAAGATCATTGAAACGATGCAAGGTAATTTGAAAATCCGAAGCGTTATGAATAAAGGTACTACTTTGACAATTACATTTCCGAAATGTAATACAAACGCATCTAACAACAAATAAAAAAGGAGCAATTATGCTCCTTTTTTATTTGTTGCGATACATAAGTATCTTCTATGTTTTTTAGTTTTACATTTGTGGAGACTAATTAAAAATTAGTACCCTCCGCCCCAACAGCTGCATCCAACGATAATTAACAAAATAAATAACACAACTAATAAAGCGAAACCTCCACCAAAACCACAAGAACCACCGTAACTCATATTTTCTCCTCCTTTTGGTTTGAAAACTAATAGGTAGTTGATCATTTTAACTGGTTCGTATTATACATTATGTAAATATCCCTTTTTTGAGCATGTCTATATAAAAATAAGTAAAAGCACTCATTTGAGAATGCTTTAAAACGGATACCAAAAATTTTGAAATACATGTAACTTTAAATATACTGCAGCAATTAAAATAAAAATACCTATAAATAAAGCAATGAAATCCCCGCTTTTCGCTTTATTTGTATAGAACCACGTACGTGTATCCTTCTTTCCAAACCCTCTTAAATCCATTGCGTTTGAAACTGTATCGATTCTCTCTAAAGAATGAATAATTAAAGGCCAGAAAATTAAGACACGGTTTTGCATGCGGATCCATAAACTTGCTTCTCCTTTTTCAAAAGCTACTCCTCTCGCCTCTTGGGCATGTTTAATAACTTTATATTCGGACTGAATATCAGGTATATAACGTAATGCAATATTTATCGCATAAGTAATTTTATAATGAATTCGAAATTTACTTAAGCTACTCACAAATTTGCTTGGATCAGTCGTATAAATAAAAATAAGTGTAAATGGTAATAACGTAAAATACTTTAACGAAAGTGTAGCTGCATAAAATAATGTTTCGTATGTAATTGTTGCATATCCAATATACACAAATGAAGTATATGATCCGGTTAATTCAGATCCATGGGTTGGTGTAATAAATAAGATCATAACAGAATTTAATAAACTAAATGTAAATATAACAGTAAAAACAATAAAAATTTTACGAAATGGAATTTTAGCAATTAGAAGTCCGATACATCCAATCATAAATACAAATAGCAATATGCGAAAATCAAAAAATAAAAAAGTAAGTGTCATACAAAAAATAAATAATAACAATTTCACTGATCCGTCCATGCGATGAAAATATGTATTATACACCTTCCTCCCTCCTAATATCATCAAAATAAAGTTCCATAAACCTTTCAGGATTTGCAATACCACTAAATTTAACGAGTTTAAATAAAGAACTCTCCTTTAAGTTCGCTCTTTTTAACGTTTCTGGATGACCTAATACAATAGATGCAGTATTATTCGCAATAACTTCTCCTTCCTTTAGAACTATTGCTCTGTCTGCATATTCTAATGCGAGATTCATATCGTGTGTGATAAAAATAAAGGATAGTCCCTTTGCAGCTAGTTTTCTAATAAACGTCATAAATTGTTTATAATGATAATAATCTTGTCCCGCTGTCGGTTCATCTAATATGATAAGTTTTGGATTTGTTGTTAGTACAGATGCAATCGTTAATCTCTTTTTTTGCCCATAACTTAATGCCTGAATTGGCCAATTTCGAAATGGATACAGGTCACAAATTTTTAATGTTTCCTCTGCTCTAACCTTAATTTCTTCCTTCGAAAATTTTTTTAATTTTAATGAAAATGAAATTTCTTCCATTACAGTAGCTTGTGTAATCATATGATTTGGATTTTGCATCACATAAGATATAACCTCACCGCGTTTACGAATAGACCAAGAATTGATATTTACTCCATCAATTAAAATCCTATCATTTTTTGTTTTGTTTATCCCTATAAGACTATGAGCTAGTGTTGATTTTCCAGCTCCATTATGTCCTAGGAGTGCTACTATTTCCCCTTTAAATAGAGAGAAATTTACATTGTCTAATACTTTTTGTTTATTAGGATATGAGAATGACAAATTCTCTACTTTCAATAATTCTTTTTTTGTAGGAGTATCTTTACAAAAAGTTTGCTTCTCCATCCACTCATTTATTACTCCACTAACACTTTCCCTTTGAAGATTTTCAAGTGGGTATATTACGTCATTATTACTATCAAAATGCAATCTCTTTAAGCCTTCTATGTACATAGGTTCTCTTAATCCGATAGATGGTAATATATTTGATGCTAAAATCTTTTCTGGTGTGCCTATCGCAACAATTTCTCCTTCATCAATTAAAATGATTTTATCTAAATCTAGGTTTAACATTTCTTCTATTCGATGTTCAATTATTACAATTGTTTTATTATATTGTTTATGTATATCTTTAATAAGTTCTACTGTATGTAAGCTACTAACTGGATCTAAATTTGCTAACGGTTCATCGAACAATAATATATGAGCATTTGTTGTTAACAGACCTGCTAAAGAAACAGTTTGTTTTTGTCCTCCTGATAATTCATGTGGACTTTGTTTATGAAAATTATGCATCTTTACCTTTTTTAATGATTCCGAAACAATCTTTTTCATATCATCTTCATTTACGCATTCATTTTCTAAATAAAAAGCTACATCTTCCTCTACTGTAAGACCAATAAATTGTGCATCTTGATCTTGCAAAATTGTTCCAACCTGTTTACTCTGTTCAAAAATACTTCCTTTCCTCGGGTCTTTTCCGTCAATTAAAATAGTACCAGTACTAGTCCCTTCATAAGAAAATGGGATTAGCCCATTCATACAATGAGCTAATGTCGATTTCCCTGAACCACTTCGCCCAGCAATCAGCACTTTTTCCCCAGGATATATATGAAATGTAACGTCTTTAACAGTAGGCTGCGCTGCATGCTTATATTGAAAGTTGAATTGTTCAAAAGAAATAATTGGTTGCATGTTAACATCCCTACTTTTCAATTTTTAAATGTGTATGTTTCTTATTAGATTTAGCTAACCCTATTGTAATTGGCAATCCAAGAACTAAAAATACAATAACATCAGCAATTGTTGCACCTAATACTTGTATAACAATTTTGTCAAACGGTTCTCCCATCACAATAATATCGAACGCCCCAGCAAATATAATAGCAATGACAATACCAATTAACCCAGTAATAGCTAAATAGGAAATATCTCCTTTATTATATGTCCCGTTTTTCACACTAAAGCCAACTCTTTTTTGAATAAGCCCCATTGCAAAGCCGATAATGCCTGAACTAAAAACCCAGCCCCACCAAATACCCCAGCCAGCAATTGTATCTGTTACGGTATGACCGATAAGTCCTATTAACAGTCCTGCCACTGGGCCAAATAACGCACCAAAAATGGTTAAAATAGCTAACGCAGGTTTAATAAATGTATTGGGTGCAATAGAAAATCCCCAAAGTCCTAATATCCCGTATAATGCTGCTCCAATTCCGATTGCCACTACTAATTTTGTTGATAATTTATTCATTACAATTCTCCCCTCTTAATAGTCAACTTTTATTACTCTATATTTATTTTGAAAATGAATTATGCATCGACACTCCCTTTCTATACAACAAAAAATGACCTCTTACATAAGAGGTCATTTTCTTTCACGTTCAAGAATCCTCTTATCTTCCAAAAAACACATCGTGTTCTCTGCGGAATTAGCACCTTCCTATAAATATATATAGGGGTTGCTGAGGTTTCATAGGGCCGTTCCCTCCACCTCTCTGGATAAGTATTAATTTGTAATTCGTATTATGGCATTAAAAAATATAAATTTCAATACTTTTCTAATTATTTTTATTTTTTGTTTAATAGTACATTTAAATCATTGTATTCTTATCGGAATTGTGAAATAATAAATTCAAAATAGTTACGGGAGGAATGTACGATGAAAGTAATCGGTTTAATTGGTGGACTAAGTTGGGAATCTACATCATTATACTATAAACATATTAATACACTTACACTCTCTCAATACGATCAAAATGCAAAGCTTGTTTTATATAGCATGGACTTTGGTGAAGTAACTACTTTATTACAAAATCACCAATATGAAGAAGTGAAAAACGAATTAGTCACCGTTGCAAAGAAGGTTGAAAAATCCGGAGCTGAATGTTTATTAATGTGTTCCAATACGGTCCATCTATTTGCTGAAGAAGTGGAAAGTGCAATATCCATTCCACTTCTTCACATAGGTGATGTAAGTGCTAAAGAAATGGTAGAACAGAATATAAAGCGTATCGGATTATTGGGTACGAAACAAACGATGGAACAAGACTTCTATAAATCACGATTAGCGAATTATAGCATTGAGACAATCATCCCCAATAAAGAGGAAAGAAATTTTATTCATCATGTTATTTTAAATGAATTAAGTAAAGGAATTATTTCAGAAACATCAAAAGAAAAGCTATTACAAATTACAAAGTCATTAATTCAAAATGGCGCAGAAGGTATACTACTAGGTTGCACCGAAATACCGTTGCTCATTTCCCAAAACGACCTTACTGTTCCTGTTTTTGATACTGCTTTTTTACATGCAAATACTGCTGTGCAGTTTGCGGGATAATCATATAAAAGCATAAAGGTGCGCCTCTATGCTTTTATATTACCCACACTATTTATTTAAAAGAGATGTAATCACTGTGATTGCTTCATTTGAACCACCACAATCTAAAAAACTATCTTTCAGTTTTCGTATTCCATGCTTATACTTTTCATTTGAAAGAACATCGGTTACCGCTTCTTTTAACGTTTGCACATTAACATTCTCTTTCAATAACCGATGCGCTGCTTCAAGCTCAGTTAATCTTTGTGCTATCATTGGCTGGTCTTTATCATGTGGAATGATGACAAATGGGACATTAAAATGAATAGCATCGTGTACACTGTTCATACCGCCATGTGTAATAAAAACATCTGCTTCACTTAATACTTCTGATTGAGGTACGTATGGAGCAATTATAAAATTGTTTGGCGCTTCCTTAATTTTAGAACGATCATTTCTATCGCCAATTGCCATTACAACTAATCCATTAAAATCTGAGAAAGCATCAATACATGCATTAAAGAATGGTTCGATCCCTTCAAGCAGTGTTCCCATTGAAATATAAATAACTTTCTTATCTTTAAGCGATTCAAGTGGAAATTCAACATTTATTTTACGCTTTGAAATACTTGGTCCAATAAAAATGTTATTTTCTCCGAACGAATCGCTATTAGGTTGGAAATAACGACTTGTGTACACAAGAGTAACATCTCCCTTATTATGCATAAATTGAAGATTATTTTTAGGCTTTACTCCAAATTCACGATCCATTTGATATAACAACTGTTCAGAAATTTCATCAGGTCGGAATGGTATTGCTGCATTAGGATGAAAAGGTAAAGTCTCCAAAAATTCAGTAGGAATTAAGAATATAGGAGAAGAAACTATGCCTGGAATTTGTAAATACTCCTTTACTAACTCTCCAGCACCAAATATATCATAAATTACGAAATCAAAATTTATGTTTTCACATAATTGTTTCACAATTTCTAATATATATAAAGAAGTTTGAACATGTACACGAAAGAAAGAATTCAGCCCATCTAGAGTTTCAGAATCAATAGAAATCTCCTTTAATAAATCTGGATGTGTATATACAATAGCTCCCAAATCTTCAATTCTGTCTTTAAATTGTTCTGTCGTAATATAATGTACGTGATCCCCCCGTTCAGTATAGGCTTTAACTAAACTTAATGTAGGATTTACATGTCCCTCTGCTGGAAAATTAACCACTAAAATATTTAGCACTTATTTCTCACTCCTTACATTTCAATTCACTTATTAAGCATACTGTAATTATTACCGTCAAACTTCCCCTAATAGTCCTAATATACTTGCTACTTTAGATTGATAAATAATTATCAGTTATTTAATTAAAAAAAGCATCTACATAAGTAGATGCCAAACCGTGATAAGGAGTGTTCTGTGAGGTTAGAATAAGCTTTTCAGCTTGTCCTATGCTATCAATATATGTTTTATTTTATAAAATGTGAATAATTGATAGAATAATTTTATTCTTCTTTCTCACCCATTTTGAATTAATTCCTAAATAAGACAACTCTATTTTTATAACATTTCATATGTTTTAATCTTCTTTAGAGCTATCTATTTTTACAGTTTCTCCAGTCAATCGCTTATTTTTCAATTCAAAATAAGCATCTAAAACTTCTTTTCCAATATCAGAGTTAATACCAGATTTATCATTCATAACCCACGGCACAACTACGGAAAACGCTACTTCTGGATTATCATATGGCGCATATCCTGCTAACGTTAAGTTATAACATTCTCTTCTCTCGCCTTTTTCATTTCTTCCAATATCACTTTCTCCACCGTATACCGTCTGTGCTGTTCCTGTTTTACCTGCTGGTTTATAAGATGCTTTTTGGAACGCCCTTACTCCTGTTCCATCACCCTCTTGGAATACCTTTCTAAATCCTTCTTTTACTTGATTTATATATTCCTCTTTCATATCAATTTTATTTAAAACAATTGGTTCTACTGCATGCAACACTTTACCAATCTCATCTTTTTGCGACGTTTTCTCTCTTACCTCTTGTACAATTTGTGGCTTCATTCGATATCCACCGTTTGCAATTGTTGAAATATACTGTACGAGCTGAAGTGGTGTATACGTGTCATACTGACCAATTGAGTAATCTAATAAGAAACCCGGCTGATTATCTTTTTTACCAATTTGTCCAGCTGTTTCATTCGGTAAATCGATGCCCGTTGGAACACCTAATCCGAATTGTCTGAAATAGTACCTCATTTTATCAAAGTGTTCCTGTTTAATATTTAATGAACTATTTTTCACATAATCCACACCTGCAATTTTTAATGCTGTATGAAACATATAAACGTTTGAAGAGACTTGTAACGCTCTTAAATCATCAATGTTTCCAAACTCTTTCCAAGACTTCTTCTCCCTAGTACCTTTAAGCTTCATAGGTGCATCATAAAAATAAGTACCTGGTGTTATAGCTTTCGTTTCAAATCCAGTTAAAACTGTCGCACCTTTAACTGTTGATCCCAGCTCATATGAACTAGTCATTGTGCCTAATGCATAGTCTTCAACTTCTGTTTTCCCGTCTTTTTCTACAAGTCTTTTCCCAGCCATTGATAATACTTGTCCGTTTTTCGGATTCATCATTACAACGAAAGCACGGTCCAACATAGATTCAGATCCTTTATATGCCTTTAATATTTTTTCTATACTTTCTTCTACTTTTTTCTGTAATTCCATATCTATCGTTAAAGTTAAGTTCTTACCGCTCTTTCCCTCAGAAATTGTTTCCGTTCTAATTGTAGTACCTTGTTTATCTGCAACGCTTCTTACTTCTTTTTTTGTACCATGAAGTACATCTTCATATTGCTGCTCAATATAACTTTTTCCAACCCTATCATTTCGGCTATAATCTCGTACCAAGTAATAATCTAATTTTTCACTTGGTAATCCTTCATCGGAATTAGAAACATTTCCAAGAACAGATCGGAATAACCCATCATTTACATACACTCTCTCCCAATCAACCGACACATCTACACCTGGGAGATTTGCTAAACCTTCACTAATTATAGTAAATTCCTTTTCACTAACATCTTTTTTAATAATTTGAGGAGCCATTTGATAACCAGAAGTCATCTTACTTTTAATAGCTAACACTTTAA